>JAUVKU010000032.1 GCA_030596105.1 bacterium | reverse complement strand
GGTTTTGGTTTGGTTCCTTTGGCGTTTGTTGCATACTTAATTGCCTTACTTGGCTTTTTGCATAGCTACGTGATTTGGATCCTGGTTATTACTTTTACCCTTATTTCCAGAAATGAAATAAGCAAAATTCTAAAGAGTTTTAATGGCAGGGTTATTACATTTTCATTTGAAAATCCGTTTCAAACATTTAAAAATATTGTTTTGTCAGGATTGTTTGTTTTGCTCTGCTTTAGTTTTGTTATAAACATTAAACCTGTACCAATAACTACCGATGATTTGCATACCTACTATAATGCTCCGGCTCTTTATGTCTCATATCACAAGTATAAACCCCTCTTCCATCATGAAACCGCTAATATGGGGCAAAATACAGAAATTATATATGCCGCCATTATGTCTGTCTTGGATGCTAAATATATTGTCCACTTCCAGCTAATATTTTTTATTCTTACTTGCGCGGGAATTTATCTTTTGTTAAAAATTTTTTTTGGAGAAAATTACGCTCTTTGGGGATTATTATTTATTTATTTTATTCCCTGGAATCCTTATTATCTTAGTACCGCTAAGGTTGAATTTTTCTTATCCTTTTATTTAATGCTGCTTTTGTTCGTTTTATGGAAATGGCATTGTGAACAAAAAACAAGCTGGCTTTATCTCTTTGGCGCGCTAGCGGGAGTTTCTATAGGAATTAAATACAGCGCCCTATTTTTGATATTACCGCTTGGTTTGTTAGCCTTGATACTAATGGTAATCAAAAAAACTAAATTAAAAATACTTTTTAAAAATATAATCATGATAGCCTTGCTGGCATTAGTCTTTTTTTCTCCCTGGGCAATAAAAAATTATTATTATTTTGGTAATATTTTCTACCCACGAGAATTCCTTGGACTTACAAATTCCAATCCAACAGAAAGCCTGGAATATGATAATAATTATTTTTATGCCAGAAACAAAGAAATCAGGTTTTTGAGGCACGGGCAACTCGACAAAACATCGCCGATTTCAATCGTCAATACCCTGTGGCGCCAATCAACCGGCTGCAAAATTGATCGTGGGGCATGGATAAATTTTGGTTTTTTACCATTAATTATTATTCCTTTTTTTCTGCTTCTCTACCGCGATAAAAAAATTATGGTTATTATTAGCATTATAATCCTCTATTTCTCTTTGTGGTTTGTCGCCGATGGCGCTCGACCCTGGTATGCCTTTTTTGGCATTACGTTAATCTATGGACTGGCACCTCTTCTTTTAAAAAAATATCAAAGGTTATTTTTTGTAATTTTGACTTTAATAATATTTACTTCCATTATTAATATTTTTGTTTTGACTCCTAATTTAAAATATTTATTCGGTAATTTTAATAGTGAGCAGTACATAACAAGGACCGTTGCTTATTACGGGCTGGCACAATATATCAATAAGCAGCTTAATCTTCCACCAAGAGAAAAGATACTAATAGTAAAAGATTTTCGTACGGCCTTTATTAATAAAAATGACAAAATAATATTTGCTGATCAATATTTAACAAAAATCAGTTACGCCCTTGACCAGGGGGAGGAACATTTTAAAGATTACCTTAAACGAAACTCAATTACATACATCATAGATTCGAAAAGAAACGAAAATCAATTTAACGATTGGCTCGAAAAACATTCACTAAGCAAAGAGCAATATTTATTGAACTACAGCGGTGCTGCCCCTAGCATCTACGAAGATTTTAAAACCCTTAATAAATTTTTACAAACCAACGCCGTTATAATATATAATGATAATGAATATAGTCTATACAAAATAAACCAACCCTAGATGAAAAAAAAGAACATTTTATTTATTTGCACTCGCCATTCTACCTACACCAGAAACGAATTTTTTATTAAACAGCTGTTAAAAGCCGGTAATTTAAAATGCTTGTTCTATGATCATAAGTATTATTTTTTGCGGCTAGCTTGTGTTGCCTGGAAAATAATTATTTTAAAAAACAAAAAAAAATATAATGTAGTCGTTGTTGGTTTTCTCGCCCAACCCATTCTGCCTTTGGTCCGGCTATATTTTAAACAGCCAATAATTGCAGACTTTTTTTTGTCTCTATACGACACTATTTGTTATGACCGGAAAATTTTTAAACCTAATTCTATTGTCGGTAAATTAATTTATAAATTTGAGAAATGGTGTCTTTCAATTTCCGATTATATTACGACCGATACAGAAACCCATCTTAAATATTTCATCGATAAATTCAATGCAAATATAAATAAGTCAAAAATTATCTATGTTCTGGCGAATACAGACATATTTTTTAATCAAAAAAAATCTATAAGCGATAATAAATTTCGGATTTTTACATATGCCACTTGCCTCCCGGTTCACGGAATTGAAACAATACTTCGGGCAGTTTCAGAACTGGCCCACTTGAATTTATTTTTTACCTTAGTGGGGCCGCTTAGTAAAAAATACCAATGCTTGATTGACAATTTAAAATTACCCAATGTAAATTTTGTTGATTATGTAGAATATAAAAAATTGCCAAATTATATAAAAGAATCGGATGTTTGTTTGGGCGGACATTTTGGTATTACCAATAAAGCCGAAAGAACTATAGCGGGTAAAACTTTTCAGTTTATTTCTATGAAAAAACCAGTTATACTTGGTAATAGTCTGGCTAATCAAGAGTTATTTAGAGATGAATATAATTGCTTGATGGTACCTCGCGACAATCCAAATGCTTTAGCTGGCGCCATCATCCGTTTATATCAAGATAGGAAGCTATTAAATAAAATTAGAGATAATGCTAGCCGGACAATTTTATCAGTAGAAAAAAATACAAAAACAGCATTATTAAATCTAGTTAACAAGGCATGTTCAAAAAATTAAAACCCTATATAAAATATTTTATTTTGATTATTGTTTTATTTTTTTCATATCGATTTATTAACTCAAACATTGGATTATTCGCCAGAATAAAAAATTTAGATTTTATCACTTTTGTTTATTTATCATCGTTGACAGTATTGGGAATATGGATTGATTCAATAATTTTTAAAAAAATTATTTTATTTTTTGGAATTAAATTAAAATTTTTAGAATTTTTTGGGCTAACAATTTTAAATCGTTATTCAAATTATTTATTTTTAAAAGGAGGACCGATTGTCAGGGGGGCTTATTTAAAAAAAGTTCATCAATTATCTTATAAAAAATCATTTATTGTATTCATCTACTATACTTTAATTCAAGCTTTTAGTATTGCATTTCTGGCGGCTTTAAGCATATTAATTTTCTTTAATGAGACTTTTTTAAAAAATCCAATCCCCTTTATTGTCTTTTCGGTTCTGGCTTTAATATCGATAGCTCCTTTTTATTTTTTACCGACAAAATTGTTTAAAATTTTCGGTCGTAAAAATAAAAAGGTACCAGACTTAATAGTTCTTTGGAATAATATTAAAGATAATAAAAAACTATTTTTTACTTCATTTCTTTTATTTTCATTGTCAATTATTATTTATAGCTTTAAATTTTATATTATATATTTTGCTCTGTTTACTCCAATTTATTTTCCAACTACAGTTATGATGATCTCAACCGGCCTGTTATCATCGCTAGCCTCACTAACCCCCGGCTCCATTGGAATAAGAGAGGCCATTATATCGTACACGGCATTGTTCTACGGCGAAAATATTGCCACCGCCGCGGCCGTAGCCTCGTTTGATAGAGTAGTAATGATTATCTGTATTTTTAGTTTGGGTTTTCTTTTCAGTTTTTGGTATGCTAATAGAATAAAAAATAATAATATTAAAAATTATGAAAATAAATAAATTAGTTAAAGAAGCGATTGCGATTGCAAATATTTTTGGATTTAAGCATGTTTTCCGAAGAATAAAAGATTATATCAAAATTAATTTAAGGAATATTAATGACTACCTGCGATTTCTTTTTTTTCGCCCTAAAGAAAAATATTATATTAAAAAAATACAGGGCAGCCAAATGAAGTTAAATTTGCGTGATTTTGGTATTCATAAAGAATTATTTCTTTATGATATCCGGGAACCAGTAGCAACCAAACATTTAATAAGTGTTTTGCGTAAAGACGATATCGTGCTTGAAGCGGGTGCTAATATCGGCTACTATGCCCTGATCGAAGCGCAACACTGCCAGCTTGTTTACGCGGTTGAACCAATTAAGGAAAATGTGGACATTCTTAAAAAAAATATTAAATTAAATAATTATAACAATATAATTGTCCATGAAGCGGCTTTCGGTGAAAAAACTGAAATCGCGGAAATGTATAAATCAACTAAAAGCAATTGGCACAGTTTTTATGATAACGGCAGCTCGAATGAGACTGTAAAAATTGCTGTTGAAAAAGTGGATGATTTTATCGCCACAAAAAAACCCCCGACATTTTTCCGGATGGATGTTGAGGGTTATGAACTGTCAATACTCAAGGGCATGAAAAAAGCGCTCACATATTTACCGTGGCTGTTTATAGAGGTTCATTCTGATATTATGAAAACAGAGGAGACAAAACAATTTTTTGATTTGCTGGCAAGTAATAAATATATCCCTGAGCTAATTGTCAAATATGACCGGCCAAAATGCAGCCGAATTTTACCTAACAGCTATATTGACTATATATACAAAGGCGATAAAGGTAACTATGAGATGTTTTTTGTTAAGAAGTGAATAAATTCTCCTGCCAATTTTTTGAATTTAACTCCGAGAGCTGGCTGGCTTGCGCTAGTTTATGTTCACCAATCGCTACTCTCTCTAGCTCGGTGAGCAGTGCGCCGCAGCCCAGGGCCTGGCCGATATCGCGGGCCAGGGCGCGGATATAAGTCCCACTTGATGAGTGGACTTTTATTTTTAATACCGGCCACTTGTAATCAAGCAACTTAATATCAAATATTTCGATATCTACTGCTTCTCTTTCAATCGTTTTACCTTGTCGAGCCAGCTGGTATAGTTTTTTGCCCTAAACTTTTTTTGCACTAAACATCGGCGGCACCTGCGCTTGTTTTCCAATAAATTTTTCAAGGATTTTTTTAACCCGCCTGATTGTTGTCTGTTGTCTGTTGTCTGTTGTCTGTTGTCTACCTTCTCTGTCATGCGTATCAGAAATTGCCCCCAGTTTTAACTCGGCTGTATAAACTTTATCCAGTTTAACAAATTTGTTTATTTCTCTGGTTGCTTCCCGCTCCACTGCCACGATTAATAATCCACTGGCAAAGGGGTCCAGGGTGCCGGCATGCCCGATTTTTTTAATTCCGGTTATACGTCTAAGTTTATCTATAATATCATGGGAGGTCGGTCCGCTTGGCTTATTTACAAGCAAAAACCCGGTATTTTTTCTTGTTTCCATTTTATATTATTAGCTATTTATAATATAATAATTATATACTATTAAATATGATAAATAAAATATTTAGCTTTATCAACAAACACCTTTACTTGATTATTATTATTATTTTAATAGTTCAGGTGGGTTTGATTTTCAGCAATCAATTTACCCGTATGTTTAATAGCGATGAATTTGAATCTGTTCAGGTGGCTTGGAAAATAAACCAAGGGCAATCCATTTACACCGACTTTTTTGAGCATCATCATCCTTTTTTTTATTATTTATTAACACCTCTAGTCCACTTAGGGCAGGAGCCGATCCCAACCCTCTATCTGGCGCGCCTGTTCATCTTTGTTAATTTACTTATATTATATTTTCTAACTTACAAAATTGCCTCATTATTATTAAACAAGTCATTAGCATGCTTTAGTTTGTTAATTTTAAACAATATTATTTATTTTCTGGTTTCGGTTACCGAAATCAGACCCGATAATCTACAAATCACCTTTTCCCTCCTGTCCTTTTGGTTGCTTTTATTGGCTTTTAAAAATAATTCAAAATTGATTCTTGCTTTAAGCGCGGTCTCTTTGGCTGTGTCTTTTTTGTTTTTGCAAAAAGCCGTTTTTTTCATCGCGCCGATTGGTCTAATTTTATTTTGGCGTTTAAAGCAAAAAAAGCTAAAAATCCCGGATATCTTAATCTACGTTTTCTTTTTTATCGCCACCCTGGGTCCCTATATTATTTATTTGTTAATAAGCGGAAATTTTTCTGTTTATATTACCAATTTTTGGTTATTTAATTTTTTTATAAATGTAAATCACCCAGCGACTAAATTTTATTTTTTTCTGCTTGTTACCAGCCCAATTTCCTGGTTCCTTTTTTCTTTGGGATTATATAGTTCATATAAAAATAAAAAAACAGCCTTGCTCTATTTGTCATTCATTGTTGTTTTTATTTTATCCATCTTAATTTTTAAGCCCTCTAAATTAAATCAACATTATACAATAATCGCGCCTTTCGTCGCGGTGATGGCTGCTTATGGACTAAATTTTATTTTTCAAAAAGAAAAAAGAGCTACTCAAATAATAATAGTTTTTCTAGCAATTTTTCCTCTTGTCTTTCTGCCAATTGTTCAATTTAAAGCCTCAAATCTTGAACAAATAAAGAGAATCAAATATGTAATGAATAAAACAAGCGAAGACGATTTCGTCTTTGATGGTAGCAATTATTTTAATCTGTTTCGAAACGATATTGATTATTTTTGGTCCAGCCTAAGATTTGCGGTCCCAACCATGAAAAGACTAACTGGTTATGAATATGATGTTTATGAATCCATTGACAAGGTAAAGCCAAAAATTATTTATAAAAGCAACCTTAAGTTAAGCGACCCGCGTATCAAAGATAATTATACTTTTTCAGATGTGTATGATGATATATTAATAAGAAACAAAGAATAAAAATGATTGTATGAGAAAAAAATAAAAATAAAATTGGGAGGCGACACAATGAAAAAAGACAAGGAGGGAGACGATTTAAGGTCGGATCGGATTGAACTTATTTTGGGCAATACCAATCGTTGCAGTAATTGCGGCCAGCCCATTGACTTGACTATGAATTCGGCTAAAGAAGTGCGGAGTCAATGTCCTGGTTGCGGTTCGCGCAATTTTATTGCGCTGGCAGGCCTTGAAAAGTGCTTACTGCGGCCACAAAAAAAGACAGTAAAATTAAACCAAAAGGGGTAATAGTTTGTTTCAGCTATCCCCCCTTTTCTATTTGTCTTGAAACAGAAACGCGAGAAGAGGTGTTTATTTGACTTTTCATCTAGCCTAAGCTAAAGTTGAGTTAAACAAAATCAAGGGGGACCATTGTGGCCGCTCTTTTTATATTTAAACAAATTAACCGAAAGGAAAGGAGGTAGATATGACAGAAAAAATGTATGCTCAAGACGGTGTTGACACAAAAGAAGGAGATTCTTTTAGTGCTTTTGCTGGGTCTTTATGCAAAATGACGTATAATAATTCACCCTATGTGAAAATAAGAGATTTTTCAAAAGGTCATTTTCGAGGGCCACGGGGCTTCCAATTAAGTGGACTCCCTGAGGATTTCTATATTGATGCGACCCCCGATGGTGAAGGAACAAAAGTTGTTCTGATTGACGCAGCACAAATGTTTTTTACTGGTGGAAATGGAATCGTAGCAATGACTTGCGGTGACATCACACGTTGGGGAGGTTTGCCTTTATTGATTATAAATAATCTTGACGTAGCAACGCTTGGAAAAATCAATAGTCCGGAAAATCTTGCAGCCCGGATGTTGTTGTGGGGTTTGAAAAACGTGTGTGATCAGCAGGGGCTGGTAATGTACAAGGGTGAAACTGCCGAGTTAGGCAAGTGTGTTGGGTCGGATAATCCAGGTGCTTTGTTAAAGTATCTGTGGTCAGCAGTTGCCATCGGAGTATATAATCCTAAAACCGTGATTACCGGAGATGAAGTTGAAGATGGAATGGATGTTTTGGCTCTTCGTGAGCCGTCGGCTCGCAACAACGGAGTGAGTTCATTGCGCGAAGGCGGAAAGATGAATTTTGGCGGAAGCTTTTACCAGAATCCTGATGCAGTAGGTTATTTGGCCTCTGTTGCCGCACCAGCTACACTGTATGACAAATTTTTAGCTGAAGCGAATGGTTGGTTTTCTTCTAACTTTAAACCAATCGTGCCTATTAAATTAATTTCACACGTAACAGGCGGATCAATCAAATCTAAGTTTGCAGAAGATATTCTTTTCCCCCGCGGGCTATCAGCAGATTTGACTAATCTTTGGGAGCCATCAAAATTTTTTAAACAGGTTCGTAAGTGGCGCGGAATGAGCGAAGAAGAGTGCTATGAAGTGTGGTGTAACAACAACGGAGCATTGGCGGTTATGGATCCAAATTATTCTGATTTATTTATTACCCTGGGTGCTAAACGTGGAATTCAAGTGACTATTGCGGGGCAGATAAAAAAACGTAAAAAGCCGTCGGTAATTATATGGTCAGGTTATAGCAACAAAAGAATTGTTTACCGACCTTAATTTTCGCAGAAAGCGGAAAAAGGGGAGATGTGTGATTTTAATATACACGTCGCCCCTTTTTTATTTGCCTTGGAAACAAAAACAATATATAATTTGAATATAAATATTTTATGATTAATCAATGATTGATCATTGATTAATCATCGTAAAATATGTCAAGAAAAATAATAAAGAATAATCGGGGAAGCTATTATATTAATATCCCCAAGGAGATCGTTAAGGAGCTAAAATGGAAAGAGCGCCAGAAATTGGTGGTTAAAAAACAAGGCCAGGGCCTACGAATCGTGGATTGGAAAAAGTAGAGTTGTTTTGTAAGATTGACTTTAATCGGTATTTATTGTAAAGTAAAATCAAATTTTCGTTACGAATTACGAATCAGTACAAATTTACGAATTTTATAATTCACATAATTCGTTC
>JAUVKU010000021.1 GCA_030596105.1 bacterium | reverse complement strand
GATTTGATTGAAGATACATTGGCGAATATACCAAAAGAAAGAATTGAGGATGTGGTTTTGTTTGAGCCTTTTGATATGGAACGGCCCTGCGGTTTGAATATGTTGGAATGGGAAACGCCAGATCAAAAAGATTTTGCTGTTTCTGAAATGATAGCCATTTTTTCTAAGTTGTTTCCTCCAGAAATAATAGGACCTATGTTTGAGCATTATATGAGGAATGCAATGCTTGCGTTAATGGCAAACAAAGAAGATCCAGGTAGTTTGGTGGAAATTCCAAGAATTTTTACAGATGAAGAATTTATGAAAGAGCGATTGAAGCAAGTTGAAGATCCATTGGTAAGGCAGTTTTGGGTTAAAGAATGGGCACAGACAACCGGTGAATCTCGTTCTGATATGCTTGGTTATGTAGTTTCAAAAGTGGGCAGATTTGTAGAAAATGAAATGATGAGAAATATTATAGGGCAGTCGCATTCTAGTTTTGATTTGTCTAAAATAATGAATGAGGGGAAGATATTTTTAGCTAATTTGTCAAAAGGACAGACAGGTGAAACAAATAGTAGTTTGTTGGGTTTAATTTTAGTTTCAAAGATGCAGTTAGCTGCAATGAGAAGGGCAACGATGCCAGAGGAACAAAGAAAAGATTTTTATTTATACATTGATGAATTTCAGAATTTTACTACAGACACCATAGCTACAATTTTATCTGAGGCGAGAAAGTATCGTTTGAATTTAACTTTGGCTCACCAATTTATGCCACAGTTGACTGAAGAAATTAAAAATGCCGTTATTGGTAATGTTGGCACTATTGCTTCGTTTAGGGTTGGAGCAATAGATTCTGAATTTTTAGAAAAACAATTTGAGCCAGATTTTTTGGGACACGATTTAGTTAACTTGGATAATTTTCAATTTATTGTTAAAATGATGATAGAGAATAAGGTTTCATCTCCATTTAAAATAAATACAATGAAGCCAGCTGACGGGAATAGAGAAATAATAGAACCGATTAAAAAGATTTCTAAATTAAAATATGGAAGGTCTCGCGAGATTGTTGAAAAAGAAATATTTAAAAGAGCAAAATTAGAATAATTATTAAAATATGATAATAGATTTATGAAAAATATAGAAATGGGACCAAAAATTAAAATGCAAAATCAAATAGAGGAAAGCACACCTGGAACTTCGGAAGCATCTCCTGAGGCGCCTAAAGAAGAAATTGGAACAGAAAGAGGAACAGAAAGAGAAACAGAAACAGAAACAGAAACAGAAGAGGGAGATATAGAAGGGGAAAAAATAGACGAGGAAGAAGATGTTAGATTGGAAGAGCAGATGGATGTTGGAGAGGATGAAGAAGGGGTGGGAGAAACAAAAATAGAAGAAGAGATTGAAACAAAGGAAGCGAAAGAACTTGAAGAAGCAAGAGAGTCAATTGAAGAAATTGATGATATTGGCGATAGCGAATTTGCTTCTTCTGAAGAAACTTTTGTACCAAAAAATGAAAGAGAAGAAAAAATAAAAGAAATACAAGAAGAATTAGAAAGGCAAGCAGATATGAAAAAAGATGAAATTAAGGAGGAGAAAGGAGAGCCAAAAACAGAGGGGGAGATTGAAACAGAGGAATTGATAGAACGCCGTGGAAAAGAATACACAGAGGTTTTAAAAGATGACGGTGTTGTTGAAGAGGAGGAAAAAACAGAAGGAGAAACAGAAGGAGAAATAGAAAGAGGAGAAGGAGAAGAAGGAGAAGAAGAAATAGATGAGCTTTTAGGAAAAATAGAACAAGAAACAGATTTGAAAAAAAAGTTTGAAGAAAAAGGAATAGATATACGCGATTTATCATCAAAAATTTTAGAAGCGAGTGAGGATATGACAGGTGATTTGGGAAAAGATAAAGAAAAAATATTAGAACTTTTGATAGAGCAGGAGATAGGTATAGAAATAGATGCTTCAAATTTTGATGAAAAAATGAAAGAATTTGCGGAAAACACAGGATTCTCTTATAATAAAGAAAAGCTTCAAGAAATGGCTGGCAAAGCTGGTGAGCAAGGTAAGAAATTTGGTGGTTTAGCATTGTTTTTATTTCTATTCTCTGCATGGAAAATGTTAAAACTTGAAACAGATATGATATTTAAAGTGGCTGATGCTGCTGGAGTAAAAACGCCATCGTCAAAGAATAAAGCGCGAAAGAATAAAGCGCGCTAAAATTTAGCGTATCAAATAAGAATTTATGAAAAGAAATTGTGAAAGAATAAAAATTAAAAATAACGAATTAAAAGAGAGGCCTAAAAAAGAGTTGGAAAAAAAAGCAGAGGATTTCGATTATTATATAGAAAATCTTCAAGAATTTACAAAAGAAACAGCAGAATCTTTTAGGGAAGAGGGTGTGCCTGTTGATGATAGTTGTAGGGTTGATATGTATGCGTTTGAAGGTATAGAGTGCGAATTAAAAGGAATATATTCTAAAGATAGGATAAAAAAAGATCAGGAATATGTTGACAAAATGTTGAAAAAATTTGGTGATAAAGGGGAACAAGAAAAGTTAAAAACAAGGGGAGAACAGTTAGAGATGCTTAAGACATGTGTTTTTCATAAATTTTTGAAAGATGAATTTATTGTTGTTCGTTCTTCGCAATATGACGATATTAACAATGGGGTAGATAATATAATCGTAGAAAGAAAAACAGGAAAAGTTTTGTGTGCCGTAGATGATGTCGCAGATAATTCTGGCAGAAGATTTCATCAAAAAGAGCAGAAAATCGCTGAAGCAAATTTAGAAACTGGAGGGGCGTATATAAAATATGGATTAGGAATGAAAGATGAAAAGCCAGTTTTAAAGCCACAACTAAATGTGCCAAAGTTTTATTTGGCTTTGTCTGGAGAGGATGTTAAAAAGGGATTAAAAGATCTTGAGATATCTGGGAAAAAATCAAACACTGAAAAATTGCAATATAAGCAGTTTATTTCTTCTATGATTCATCAAGCGAATTTAATGTCGTTAGGGTCTAAAGAGGGGAAGTTTAAAGCAAATGAGAATTTGATGGGAAATGTGGATTATTTTTATAATGTTTTAAAAAAAATAGAAAAAAAAGAATAATTATTTATAATTTATCATTATTATAATGAATATTATGTTAAGAAAAAAAATAGAACAAGAGAAAATTAAAACAGAGGAAAAAACAGAGGGGGAGATTGAAACAGAGGAATTGATAGAACGTCGTGGAAAAGAATACGCAGAGGTTTTGAAAGATGATGGTGTTGTTGAAGAAGAAAAAACAGAAGAAAAAAAAGGAATAGAACCAACTGAAGAAATTGATGAGATTGGTGATGGTGAAGTTATTCCTTTTGAAGAAACTCCTCTGGAAAAAAAGCAAAGAGAAGAAAAAGCAAAAGAAATACAAGAAGAATTAGAAAGGCAAGCAGATGTGGAAAGAAGTGAAATTAAAAAAGAAATAGAGTCAATTGAAGAGATTGATGAGATTGGCGATAGCAAAGGCATTGATTTTGAAAAACTTTCTGCATTAGAAAAGCAAAGAGAAGAAAAAGCAAAAGAAATACAAGAAGAATTAGAAAGGCAAGCAGATATGAAAAAAGATGAAATTAAAAAAGAAGAAGAAAGCCTTGGATTGGAAGAAAAAAAAGAAGAAGTTAAAGAAGAAGTTAAAGAAGAAGAAAAATCAAAAACAGAACCATTAAAAATGGAGCTTTCTAAAGTGCTTGAGCATTCAATGGATAATTTAAGAAAAAGAGAGTTAGAAATTAAAAATTGTGAAAATAAAATTGAAGGATTAGATAAGAGTTGGCTAAGATTTTTTAAGAAGAAAGAAAAGGAATCTTTAATAAAGCAAAAAGAAATTGCAAGTGAAAATTTGTTGTCTATTAAAAAAGAAATAGCCACAATAACAGCGGATTATCTTAGTTTCGGACTTTCGGAAGATGAAATTAAAGCAGTTATTCAAGAAAAGATTAAAGAAGAAGATTCATCTTATCAGGTTGAAATAGGCGAGAGTAAAATTGAGGGTGGTGAGACAAAATTTATAAAATTAAAAAAGGCATTGGAAAATATTGAAGAAAGTATTGATCAAAAAATTGAGATTGAGTTGGGAGATAAGAAATCCTTAATAAAGAAAATTACAATAAATACAAAATTTAAAATTACACTTTTAACAGAATAGTTTTAGAGTGTAAAATAATATTATTATTTAATATCATTATTATGGAAGTAAAAACACAAACACAAACAATTATTTTTCAAGATAGAGAAGCTGTTATTAAAGAGCTTGGGCTTGAGGATTTATCTTCAGAGCAACAGACGGAGATATTGGAGATTGTGAGTAGCGCTCTTTATAAAAAAATTCTTTTGCGTGTCGCAGATGAACTTTCAGAGGAAGAAGCGACAGAATTGAATAATATGACAAATAAAGACAACTATGAGCAGGAGGCTATTGCGTTTATAAAAGAAAAAGTTCCTAATTTCGCGTCTATTCTAAAAGAAGAGATAAAAGGTTTTCGTGAGGAGGTAATTCAAATCGCAAAAGATACAATTGTATAGATATTGAATGAGCAGTAGACTTCTTCGCTTATAAAAGAAAAAATTTTTAAGCTTTAATTTATGCTGGATTTTTTATTTATTTTAATTATATTTTTAATTGTATTTGCGGGGATAGTTTTCTCGGCTTTTTTAATTAAAAAAGAGTTTAAAGAATTAAAGGATTTGAAAGAAGAAAAAAAAGATGATAATTCTTTAATAATGTTGCAACAACAAATAAGTCAGCTTAATCAGGTTTTGGATGGTAAATTGTCTGAGTCTAATAAGGCCATGCAACAACAATTTGGACAAAGCACTAAAGTTATAGAGAGCGTTACCGAGAAGTTAACTAAATTGGAGGATACAAATAAGCGGGTGGTCGGTTTTGCTGAACAACTGCAATCATTAGAAAATATTTTAAAAAATCCAAAACAAAGGGGAATTTTAGGAGAGTATTTTTTGGAAACGCTTTTAAAAAATGTTTTTCAGCCGAATCAATATAAACTTCAGTATCAATTTAAAAATGGTGAAGTAGTAGATGCGGTAATCTTTGTAAAGGAGAAAATTATTTCAATTGATTCTAAATTTTCTTTGGAAAATTATAATAAAATTTTAGAAGAAAAAGATATTGTTCAAATAGAGAGATTAGAGAAAGCGTTTAAGCAGGATTTAAAAAATAGGATTGACGAAACAGCGAAATACATAAGAACAGAAGAGGGAACAATGGATTTCGCTTTTATGTTTATTCCCTCAGAAGCCATATATTATGACTTGCTTATTAATCAAATTGGTGCTATAAAAATAAATACGCGTGACCTAATTGAATATGCTTTCAAGGAAAAACATGTAATGATTGTTTCTCCAACATCTTTTTACGCTTATTTACAAACAGTTTTACATGGTTTAAGAGCTTTGCAAATAGAGGAATCAGCGAAAGAGATAAAGAAAGAAGTAGAGAAATTACAAAAGCATTTGTTGGGTTATGAAGAACATTTGCAAAAATTAGGGAATAACATCGGCACAACGGTGAATACTTATAATAGAGCGTATAAAGAATTTGGTAAGATAGATAAAGATGTAGTGAAAATAACAGAAGGCAAAAAAACAGTTGAACCTTTGCAAATAGAAAAACCAGAATAAAAAAATTATAATTTTTAATTTTAAAATATTATGTTGGCAGTAATTAAAACGGGCGGAAAGCAGTATATTGTTTCTGCTGGTAAAAAAATAAAAATAGAGAAGTTGGACATTGAAGAGGGAAAGGAAGTTATCTTTAACGAAGTTTTGTTGTTGGAAAAAGACAAGAAAGTGGAGTTAGGTGTTCCGTTTATAGATGGAGCTAAGGTAGTTGGAAAGGTTTTGAAGCAGGGCAAGGCAAAAAAGGTAGTTATCTTAAAGTATGGAGCAAAAACGCGTCATAGAACAAAGACGGGGCACAGACAGCTATTTACTGAGGTAGAGATTACTTCATTTTAATTAGTTTATTTATTTTTGCTTAATTTAATATCAAAAACTTATCCAGATTTATCTGGATAAGTTTTTATTTTTAAAAAAGATTATTAGGCAACAGGTTTATTGATTTAGCCTAAGTTAGAACATGCTTTCTTCCGGGGCTTCCATTTCCATATTTTTTTCTATGTTTCTAAAACTTGCTCGTTGTTCGTCAAAAGAAAGTTCAATTTTTCCTGTTGGACCGTTTCTATGTTTTGCTATTAGAATTTCGGCAATGTTTTTGGGGGCGCTTTCTTTGTATTTGTCTGGACGGTGAATAAACATAACAACATCAGCGTCTTGTTCGATTGCTCCCGATTCTCTTAAATCAGATAAGCGAGGTATTGGAGGTGTGCGCTGTTCTACTGCTCTTGATAATTGAGACAAAGCTAAGACAGGGATATTAAGTTCTCTTGCCAATCCTTTTAATGCGCGTGAAATTTCAGTCATTTGTTGGACCATGCTAACATTTGTGTTTCTGGGCTCCATTAGTTGTAAATAGTCAACAATCAATAATTCCAGTCCTTTGTCGGCTTGAAGCCGTCGCGCCATTGCTCGCATTTGCAAGATATTGGAAGTTGAAGCGTCGTCAATATAAATTGGCGCTTTTGACAAACGATCCATTGCTTGTTGAATATTTGTAAAATCATCGTCTTCTAATCTGCCAGTTCTTAATTTCCACAAATCAATATAAGACATTGATGCCAACATTCTGTCTACGATTTGATCTTTGGACATTTCTAAACTAAATATTCCAACTGGAATGTTGTGTAATATTGCTGTATTGCGAGCGATATCAAAAGCTAATGCCGATTTTCCCATAGATGGTCTAGCCGCTAAAATAACTAAGTCTGCTTTTTGAAGTCCAGACAGTTTGTGGTCTAATTCTGTGAAACCAGTTGGAACGCCTCGTAATTCGTCTTGAGATTTTGATAAACGATCAATCCTTTGAAAGGTTTCTTCCAAAGTTGTTTTTATTGGTATAAAATTTTGACTTAAAGATCCTTGCGCAATACTAAAAATTTTTCTTTCAGCTTTATCCAATAATACGCTTGTGTCTTCGCTTTCGTCAAAACCCAATATTCCGATGTCGTAACTAGCGCTAATCAAGTCTCTTAAGATTCTTTTTTTCTGAACAATTTTAGCATAATTAAAAACATGGACAGCTGTTGGAACGGAATTTATAAGTTCGGTTAGATAGCTATTTCCACCGATTTTTTCTAATTTATTTTTTTCTCTAAGATGGCTTGCAAGAGATATAAGGTCAATCGGTTCTCGTTTTTCAAATATGTCTATTATTGTTTTGTAAATTTCTCTGTGGACTTCTTTGTAAAAATCTCTGGTTTCCAAAAAATCAACCACTTTAATAATAGCGTTTTTGTCTAACATTAAAGAACCCAAAAGCGATATTTCAGCATCGGTGTCCTGCGGAGGGATTTTATTCGGCAATTCTTTATTCGTTGAATTTGTTTGATAATTTTCATTCATTGCGTTATTTTTTGTCTTATATGTTAGTTTAATTTATATATAAACTTCTGTCAAAATTGACAAATTATGGTTGATTAATTGTGGTTGATTATATGACGGGTTGGGTTTTTGGTCCCGTTGGCGTATCTTCTATGGTAAATCCTTGTTTTTCAATTTCAATTCTTGTTTCATCTGCTTCCTTCCATTTTTTTTCTTGTCGGTATTTTTCTCGTAAATCAGCGAGATTTTTTATTTTTTTTGGAATTTCTGTTTTTTTAATTTTATATAAATTTAATCCAAAAACTTTATCAAAGTCTAATAAAAGCGTATATTTTTCTTGATTTGATATTTTTTTGTTTTTTATCATTTGCCACATTAAAGCTAATGCTTTTGGCATATCAATGTCATTTTGAATAAATTCTAAAAATCTTTTTTGATAATTTTTGGCTTCATCGGTTGATAAGATTGACAAAGGCGTTGACAAAGATTTGTCCTCCATAAGTTTAATAATTTTTTCATATAGTTTATTCAAAGAATTTTGGGCGCCCTCTAAGCTTTCCCACGAAAATGTTAATTTTGATCTATAATGAGTTCCAAGGCATAGGTAGCGGAACGCTAATGGATTGATATTTTTTTTAATTAAATCATCTATAACAACAATGTTGCCTTCTGATTTCGCCATTTTTCCTTGTTTTAATATTAAGAATTCGCCGTGAAGCCAGTAATTGGCCATTATTTTTCCGTAAGCAGCTTCAGCTTGCGCAATTTCATTTGGGTGATGAATGGTGATATGGTCAATCGCCCCACAATGGATATCAAAAGGAATTCCTAAGTTTTCAATTCCCATTACAACACATTCTGTGTGCCAACCAGGAAATCCAACTCCCCAAGGTGATTTCCATTCCATCTGTCTTTTTTCGTTTTTAGGGCTAAATTTCCATAAAGCAAAATCAGTTGGATTTTTTTTCCCTGTTGCTATTTTTATTCTTGCGCCTGGTTTTATTTTTTTTTCTTTTTTGCCTTGAAGGCGTCCGTAAGTTTTAAGTTTAGAGGTGTCAAAATAAATTCCATCCTCAATTTTATAGATAAATCCTTTTTTTTCTAAAATTTTAATTAAATCTATTTGTTCCTTTATGGTCTCTGTTGCTTTAACCCAGATATTTGGTTCTTCTATGTTTAAGCGTTTAAGGTCTTTTTTGAATGCATTGGTGTAAAATTCAGCGATTTCCCAAACTGTTTTCTTTTCTCTTTTAGCCCCCTTTTCAAGTTTGTCTTCGCCCATATCAGCGTCAGAAGTTAGATGTCCAACATCTGTAATGTTCATAATGTGCTTTATTTTATATCCATTGTATTTCAAAACTTTTTTTAAGATATCTTCAAAAATATAGGTTCGCAGGTTTCCAATGTGCGCAAACCAATAAACAGTTGGTCCGCAAGTATAAATTCCAGCTTTTTTGTCTTTTATTGATTTGAATTCTTGTTTTTCCCTATTGATTGTATTATAAAATTTTAACATATTGATATGGTTGGGTTTTTTGTTTAGCTTTATTAATCCCGTACTCTTATATTATACTTTTTTTTTCTTTAGGTCTAATATTCTGTATAAGTTGAACATAGACAAATGAATAGAATAATGTTATAAAAAAATGTTTATCTCGGCACTTTAAAAATGAGGTTGAAAAAAATGGAAAGAGAATGGATGAGAATAGAAGATGTTTTAGAGGATTTAGAAAATGAAGATTTTTTTGTTCGTAGCGATGCGGCAAAGGCTCTTGGAGAGATTAAAGATGCAAGAGCAGTGGAGCCACTCATTGTTGCTTTGCGGAAAGATGTTAAGTGGCCCGTAAGATATAATGCTGTCGGATCTCTTGGAAAGATTGGAGGCGTTATGGCGGTGGAGCCACTCATTGTTGTTTTACGAAAAGATAAAAACTTATTTGTTCGTCGTCATATTGTAGAGGTTCTTGGAGAAATTAAAGATGCAAGAGCAGTGGAACCGTTGATTGGCGTTTTGCGAGAAGGCGAAGATATGTTTGTAAGGCGTTACGCAGTAAAGGCTCTTGGAGAGATTAAAGATGCAAGAGCAGTTGAACCGCTTATCTCTATTTTGAGAGAAGACAAGGATATGTTTGTAAGGCATCATGCCACAATCGCTCTCGGAGAAATTAAAGATTTAAGGTCGGTTGGATTGCTTATTGATGTTTTGCAAAAAGATGAAGATTATTTTGTCCGTTCTCGCGCGGCAAAAGCTCTTGTGGGTATTAAAGATTCAAGAATTGTGAATGCGCTTATTGTTGCTTTGCAAAAAGAAGAAGATGCGCTTGTTAGGCGTTATATAATGATAGCGCTTGCAAAGATCAAAGACATAAGGACTATAAAGCCGTTTATCTACCAAAGCCGTTTATCTATTTTTTAGAACAAGATAAAGATTTGCTTGTTAGATGCTTTGCAAGAAAGGCTTTTCGTGACATCAAGGAATTTTATGTAGGCATTGACAAGTGAATAAAAGAATGTTATAAGAAGATGTTTATCTTAGCATTTTAAAAACGAGGTTGAAAAAAATGGAAAAAGAACAGATGAAAATAGAAAGGCTTTTAGAGGATTTAGAGCGAGGGGATTATTTTGTCCGTCGTTATGTGATAAAGAGACTTGGGGAGATTAAAGACACAAGAGCAGTTGGACCGCTTGTTATCCTTTTGATAAAAGATGTTAGGTGGACTGTTAGATACGATATTGTCGGAGCTCTTGGAAAGATTGGAGATGTAAGAGCAGTGAAACCGCTTATTGTTGCTTTACGAAAAGATCAAAGTGCGTTTGTTCGTCGTTATGCGGCAGAGGCTCTTGGAAAGATTGGAGACGAAAAAGCAGTGGAAGCGCTTATTGTTGCTTTGCGAGAAGACGAAAGCGTGTTTGTTAGGCGTTACGCAATAAAGGCTCTCGGAGAGATTAAAGGCGAAAGACCCGCGATGCCATTAATTGGCGTTTTGCGAAAAGATAAGGATTGGGTTGTTCGGTATCGCACAGCAATGGTTTTGGGAAACACCAAAGACAAGAGATCCGTGAGAGCGCTTAGTGTTGCTTTTCACGAAGACAAACATTCAGTTGTTAGGCGTTGTGCAATAAAGGCTCTCGGAGGATATCAGCTAATTTTACTCAAGTAAATAGGCTGATATCGGTTAACTAAATAACGAGCTTATTAAAGAGGATTTATCCTCTTTTTCTTTTTTTTGTAACTCTGCTACAATAAAAATATGGGATATAGAATTTTAAATAATAAAAAAATAGCAATGTTAGTCGCTTTTAGGGATTTTCAAGATATGGAATACGCTAATTCTAAAGGCGTTTTTATTCAAGCAGGACTTAAGGTGTCAGTTGTAAGCTCGGAAAAGGGGATAGCTATTGGTTCTTATGGTGGAGAGGCAAAAGTGGATATGTTGCTTGATGATTTGAATGTTTCTGATTTTGACGCAATAGTTTTTATTGGCGGAGGCGGGGCAGTAAAGTATTTTGATAATGACAGGGGTTATGAAATTGCTAATCAAGCAATTGAAGCAAATAAGTTTTTGGGAGCGATTTGTATTTCTCCAATGATTTTAGCAAAAGCTGGAGTTTTGAATGACAAGAAAGCGACAGTGTGGTCAATCCCATTGGATACAAGTGCCATAAAGATTTTGAAAGAAGGGGGAGCTATTTATCAAGATGAGCCAGTAGTTGTTGATGGCAAGATTATAACGGGTAATGGACCTACGGCAGCTGAGGAGTTTGCGCAAACCTTGACAGAGATGTTGAAATAAAATAAGATGAAATTAGATAATAATATCTGCAGACAGTAGGCAATATGAGAGTGTTTTATTCTTTCATTGTAAGACCTGCCAAGGATAAATTTATAGAGTAGCCATAATATGATTAGCGATTATAATATGACTATTTGTATATTTATTTTGTCCGCGGATGCGCGGATTTTTTAATATAATTTATAAAATATATGCCAAAGACAAAAGAACAAAAAAAAGAAGTTATAAGAGATTTAAATGAAAAAATTGATAAGCAAAAATCAATGCTGTTTGTTGATTATAAAGGATTGAAAGTAAAAGAGCTTTCTAAATTAAGGAAAAATTTGAAAAAATTAGGAGGCGCGCTTGTTGTTGCGAAAAAAACACTTATGGAAGTGGTTTTTAAAAATAAGAAAGTAGCCGTAGATAAAGAAAAGTTAGAAGGGCAACCAGCGATTATTTTTGGGTTTGAAGATGAGATCGCTCCAGCAAAAGCTACTTATGAATTTTCAAAGAAAACAGAAAATTTGAAAATTTTAGGTGGATATTTAGAGAATAAGTTTATGGGAGCTGAAGAAATGATTACATTGGCGCAATTGCCGTCAAGAAAAGAGCTTTTGGCTAAAATGGTTGGAAGTATATCTGCTCCTATGTCGGGATTTGTCGGTGTGTTGCAGGGGAATAGCAGAAAATTGGTTTGCGCATTAAGTGCGATTGCAGAAAAAAAACAATAATAAAAAGTCGAAATACAGGAATTGAGCGTGTGGAGTAATACGCTTTTAAAAGTTTAAATTTATAACAATATAATTCATTAAATATAATTAATAATTAATAAAACTAAAAATATGGTAGAAGAAACAAAACCACAAGAAGCTCCTAAAGAAGAGGAGGTAAAAGAAGAAACAAAACCAGAAGAAAAGAAAGAAGAGGCTCCTAAAAAGGAGGAGAAAAAAGAAGAGGTAAAAGAGGAAGAGGAAGAAGAAGTTGAAGTTCCAACTAAATTCAAGGGATTGGTTGAAGAAATTGAAAAGATGTCAGTTTTGGATTTAGCGGAATTGGTAAAGATTTTAGAAAAGAAATTTGGCGTTTCAGCCGCTGCTCCAGTAGCAGTTGCCGTTGCTCCAGGAGCAGGTGGCGAAGCCGCAGCTGAAGAAAAATCTATTTTTAATGTTGTTCTTTCAGCTATTGGCGACAAGAAAATAGAAGTAATTAAAGCAGTAAGAGATATTACAGCTAAAGGTTTGGCTGATTCAAAAGCTGTTGTTGACGCAATAGTAGATTCTCCTCAAACAATTAAGGAAAATGTAAAGAAAGAAGAAGCAGAGGAGTTGAAGAAGAAACTTACAGACGCTGGAGCAACAGTAGAATTGAAATAAGATTTTATTTGCAAAGTGTAGAAAAACAGCCCTGTTTTACAGGGCTGTTTTTTAATATTTGACAAGAATTTTAATTGTGATAATATTGACGGAGTATGAAGGGTTTCAAATCTTTCATATATAAAAATAATTATTTTTGATTATCTGGCAGAAGTATCCAGACATACAAATTTGATTTCAATAAAATTCAACAACAAAATAAAGAATTTTGATCAGGCAAACAGCCAGTTATTTTTAGTTGTATCTGAAAAATTATTTTCACCGCTTTTTTAATAATTGCGGTTTTGTTTTTTTAAAATTTGAGAAAAATAAGAATTAAGAATATAATAAAGTCGGACTTCCACATAGTTAATGTGAAAAGATTAAAAATTAAAAAAACATTTTAAGGATTCAAAATATTGAATAGTTAAAATGTGATAATACAATATAAAAAAATGAATACAAAAATTTTATTTAGCTTGGCTTTAATCGGCCTCGTAGGAGCTGTAGTTATTGGTGGAACAACCGCATACTTCAGCGACACAGAAACTTCAACAGGTAACGTTTTCACAGCAGGAACATTAGATCTTAAAATTGACAGCACTTGTCATTACAATGGAATGATTTGTACTGATAATGT
>JAUVKU010000031.1 GCA_030596105.1 bacterium | reverse complement strand
GCTTTTTATTTAAGCTGGAAAAAGGTTAAAGAAATATCGTCTGTTAAAATGCCGTTTTTATTAAAATATTTTGAAGAAAACATATTGCCAAAACATTCAAATATTGAAAAAGAATCGCAAAGAATTAAGAATTCTTGGAACAGGCAAAATTTCCTTTCAAAAGGATTAGAGAAAAAAATAAAAGACATAAGTACGAATTTGTAGTAAAAATGGAATTAGATAAATTAAAAGATAAAAAAATATTGATTTTAGGAATGGGTAGAGAGGGAATAGATACCTTTATTTTTTTGAGGAAAAAATTTCCTGAGAAAGTTTTAGGTTTGGCTGATATAAAAGAATTAGATGAATTGCCTAAGAAAATAAAAGAAAAAATAGCGTCTGACAAAAAATTGAAATTGCATTTTGGAAAAGACAATCTTAAGGCGCTTAAAAATTATGATATTGCTGTTAAAGCGCCTGGAATTCCGCCACGAATAATAGAGCCGTTTTTAGATAGTAAAATAAAAATAACTTCTTTAACTGAGATTTTTTTCGCAAATTGTAAGGGAACCATTATTGGAATAACGGGAACTAAGGGGAAAAGTACTACTGCGTCGCTGATTTATGCGATACTTAAACAGGCGAAAAAAAAGGTTCATTTAATTGGTAATATTGGAAAACCAGCTTTATCATTTTTGTCGCAGACTGGAATAAACGACATTTTTGTTTACGAGCTTTCAAGTCATCAATTGATGGATTTTAAAAAAAGTCCGCATATTGCGGTTTTATTGAATATTTTTCCAGAACACTTGGATTATTATAAAAATTTTGAAGAATATGTGAGAGCAAAGGAGAACATAACAAGGTGGCAGACAGTTTCTGATTATTTGATTTATGATTCTGAAAATAAAATAACAAAAGAAATTGCTAAAAAATCTAAAGCTAAGAAGGTTCCAATCTCTTTGTGTTCAGTGCGCGATTTTAAATCACGATTGGTTGGTAGGCATAATTTAAAAAATGTAGCTGTAGCAAGAGAAGTGGGAAAAATTTTAGATGTCTCAACAAAAGATATTGCTGAAGCTATTAAAAAATTTGAACCTTTGCCTCATCGTTTAGAATTAGTCGGAAAGCACAAAGGAATTAAATTTTATAATGATTCTTTATCAACAATTCCAGAAGCAACAATTGAGGCGATTGATGCTTTAGGCAAAGATGTTGAAACAATTATTTTAGGGGGGCATGATAGGGGAATTGATTTCAAAGAATTAGCAAGGCATATTTTAAAGAGCGAGATTAAAACATTGATTTTATTTCCAGTTACAGGTGAAAGAATTTGGCAATGTGTTTTAGAACAAAAGAGAAAAAACAGATCTAAAAAATTGTTGAAGCATTTTTTTGTTAAAGATATGAAAAGCGCTGCTCAATTGTGTTATCAATACACTTTAAAAGGAAAAATTTGCTTGTTGTCTTGTGCGTCTCCGAGTTTCGGAATTTTTAAAGATTATAAACAGCGTGGAGATTTTTTTAAAAAATATGTAAATATGTTAAAGTAAAGAAGATACGAAGAAAATAATTATGGATAACAATAAGGGTGGAATAGATTATGTTTTGCTTTCCGCAACAGGAATTTTAATAATTTTAGGGATTTTAGCTTTAACTAGTGTTTCCACTGTATTTTTTCTAAAAAAATTTGGCGGATTTTCTTATTTTTTATTTCACCAGATAGTAGTTGGCTTAATTCCTGGTCTTATTTTAGGATTTGCTGCTTTTAAAATTTCATTTGCTCGTCTAAAAAGATGGATTCCTATTCTTTTGTTGGGAAATTTGATATTAATGGTTTTAGTTTTTATTCCTGGCATCGGTGTATTTTCTGGTGGAGCAAATCGTTGGATAGCATTTGGAGGATTCTCTTTCCAGCCGTCAGAATTTTTAAAGATTATTTTTATTCTTTATCTCGCCACATTATTAGAGAGTAAGGTTAAAAATTATAAGAAAGGACGTGTTTTCCAGAAAAAATATTCATCTTTGAAAAAAAATGGGCATTTTTTAAAATTTAAGTCAAAACAAATTTTTGATAAAGAGGCTTTTCTTCCGTTTTTAGTTATTGTTGGTTTTACTGGTTTGCTTCTGGTTCTTCAGTCAGATCTTAGCACTTTAGGAGTCATTGTTTTTTCGGCGATTGTAATGTATTTTTTAGTCGGTACGCCACTTTGGCATACTTGTTTAATGTTTGTGATTGGTCTTGTTGGTCTTGCTGGTTTAATAAAAATAGTCCCGTATCGCATGAGTAGATTTTTAGTGTTTCTAAATTCTGAACTTGATCCAATGGGAATTGGTTATCAAATAAGACAATCTTTTATTGCTGTAGGATCTGGGGGAATGTTTGGATTAGGGCTGGGAATGAGTATTCAAAAGTCGGGGTTTTTACCAGAATCAATGTCAGATTCCATTTTTGCAATATTTGCTGAAGAGACTGGGTTTGTCGGAAGTTTTATTTTGGTTTCTGTTTTTTTGGTTTTTGTTTGGCAAGGATTTAATATCGCAAAAAAAAGTCAAGATATGTTTTCTAAGTTAGTGGCCTATGGAATTAGCTCATGGATTGCATTTCAGGCGTTTATTAATATCGGCGCGATGATAGGAGTTGCGCCACTTACAGGTATTCCATTACCATTTTTCAGTTACGGCGGATCTCATTTAGTCGTTGAGTTGATCGCTGTTGGAATATTGCTTAAAATATCAAAACAAACCATGGATTGTTAGGTGATCTCAATTTAAATTTGGATTACTGAGCTTTACTAAGTTTTAAAATTAAAATGAAAATTCTTTTTACTGGTGGTGGTTCTGGGGGTCATGTTTTTCCTATAATTGCCATAGTGAGACAATTAAAAAAACTTCAATTGATAAGAGGGAAGCCTAAATTTGAATTTTTTTACATCGGGCCAGAAGATGGGTTTGCTTCATTTTTATTGACTCAAGAGGGGGTTAAGGTTAAAACGATTTTTAGCGGGAAAATAAGGAGGTACTTGACCTTGAAAAGTTTTTATGAGAATTTTATTGACATTGCTTTTAAGATTCCACTTGGTTTTTTTCAATCTTTTTTTCATATTTTTTTTCTTGCTCCAGATCTTGTTTTTAGCAAGGGCGGATATGGTTCTTTGGCACCAGTGATTACTGGTTGGATGTTACAAGTGCCAATTTTTTTACATGAATCTGATATTGTTCCTGGGATTACCAATAGATTTTTAGGTAGGTTTGCTTTAGAGATTTTTGTGTCGTTTCCAAGAACTGAATATTTTAATCTTAAGAAAATGATTTTAGTTGGAAATCCAATAAGAAAGAGCCTTCTTGTGGGCACAAAAAAAGAAGCAAAAGCGTTATTTAACTTAACTAATGAAAAGCCAATTATTTTGGTTTTGGGTGGGTCTCAGGGGGCAGAGCCAATAAATAACGCATTATTTGATGATCTGCGTACGATTTTAAAAAAATTTGAAATAATTCATCAATGTGGGGCGAAAAATTTTGAACAAATTAAGGCCGAAAGTAAAATAATAATACCAAAAGAATTGGAAAAATATTATCATTTAACGCCTTTTTTAAAGGAGCATGAGTTAAAACAAGCTTATGCTTGTTGTGATTGGATTATTTCTAGGGCTGGTTCGGGTAGTATTTTTGAAATTGCTGCTATTGGCAAGCCAAGCGTTTTGGTTCCTCTTCCAGAATCTGCTCAAAATCATCAAGCAAGGAATGCTTATTTTTATGCGGCAAGAGGGGCTGGTTTGGTTATAGAAGAGCCGAATTTTGATATTTCTTTTTTCTCGCAAAGATTAGAAGATTTATCTAATTCACCAAGAAAAATTCAAAAAATAAGAGAAAAGGCAAAAGAATTTTCTAAGGTTGATGCTGGGGAAGTTGTAGCAGGATATATTATGGATTATTTATGTTAAAGCTGAAAAAAATTTTTAATTTTCAAACAAAAACAATTACTTCTGCGGCCATCATACTCTCTTTTTTTATGTTGGTGAGTCGTTTTTTAGGATTGGCAAGGGATATGCTTTTGGCTAGTTTGCTTGGCGCTGGACAAGAAACAGATATTTATTTTGTTGCTTTTCGTATTCCTGATTTTGTTTATGGAATTTTAATTATGGGCGGGATAGCGGCTGTTTTTTTGCCACTTTTTTCTGAACGCTTCAAACAAGATCCAGAAGAATGCTGGAAATTTACAAACAATGCCTTGAATTGTTTTTTAATTTTGATTATTTCTCTATGTGGAATTTTAGCAATTTTTGCTCCTTTTTTAATTAAATTTATTGCGCCAGGGTTTTCTGAAGCCTCTAAAGAGTTGGCTGTTTCTTTGACAAGGATAATGTTTTTGAGCCCAATTTTTTTAGGCATTTCCAGTATTTTTTCTGGAATATTGCATTATTTTAATAGATTTTTAATTTATAGTCTGGCGCCAATTTTATATAATCTCGGAATTATTTTTGGGATTTTATTTTTTCTTCCCATTTTTGGATTGCCCGGGTTAGCTTACGGAGTTGTTTTGGGAGCTTTTCTTCATTTGGTAATTCAGGTTCCAATAGCAGTAATTTGTGGATACTCTTATAGGCCATTGTTTAATTTTAAAGATGCTGGACTTTTGAGGATTTTTAGATTAATGGTTCCAAGGACTATTGGTGTAGCCGCTTATCATATAAATTTGCTTGTTGTTACCGCAATTGCTTCAACGCTTGGTATCGGCAGTATATCTATTTTTAATTATTCAAATAATTTGCAATATTTTCCTGTTGGCTTGATTGGAGTTTCTTTCGCGATAGCGTCTTTTCCTGCTCTATCTAAGGCGTGGGTCGAAGGCAAGAAAACCCAATTTGCGCAAAATTTTTCTTCCACATTTCGGCAAATTCTTTTTTTTATTATTCCACTTAGCGTTTTAATGTTTTTGTTGCGAGCGCAATTTGTTCGTTTGATTTATGGGCTTGGACGATTTGATTGGTTAGACACTAGGCTTACTGCAGCTTGTCTTGGTGTTTTTTGTTTGGGAATTTTTGCGCTTTCTTTGATACCTCTTTTAGCTAGGGTGTTTTATTCGTTTCAAGATACTAAAACCCCAACTTTTATCGGGCTTATTTCCATGGTTATTAATGTTGTGTTTTGTTTTTTCGCTGTTTGGATTTTGGGTTTTTCAAATATTATCCAGAATTTTTTGCAGGAGTTCCTTAGTCTTCAAGGAATTGAAAATATTCAGGTTATTGGTTTACCGTTGGCGCTTTCTTTCGCGGCCATTGTTCAATTCCTTTTGCTTTTTATTGTCTTGATAAAAAAATTGAAAGAAATTAATTTGAAAGAAATTTGCGTTTCTTTGCTAAAAAGTATTTCAGCAAGTATGATTATGGGTATTTCCGTTTATTTAGTTCTTCATTTAGTGGCAAATTTTGTGGATATGTATAGTTTTTTTGGAATTTTTTGTCAGATAATTTTAGCTGGATTAGCTGGAATATGCGTTTATTTTTTAATTGCTTTTATTTTGAAGGCGTCAGAGCTTGAAATTGTTAAGTCATCTGTGCTAAAAGAGTTTATAAGACATTAAAATGTATGAGCCAAAAACAGATTCGTAATTTTTGTATAATATCTCACATTGATCACGGAAAATCCACATTAGCGGATAGGTTTTTGGAATTAACCGCATCTGTGGAAAAGAGAAAAATGCAGTCTCAGTATTTAGATATGATGGATTTGGAGCGAGAAAGGGGAATAACAATAAAAATGCAACCAGTTAGAATGGAGTATGTCTTAAACGGTGAGACGCACATATTAAATCTTATAGATACTCCGGGGCATGTTGATTTTAGTTATGAGGTTTCAAGAAGTTTGGCGGCAGTAGAGGGAGCAGTTCTTCTTGTTGATGCTACGAAGGGGATTCAAGCGCAAACTTTGGCAAATTTAAATTTAGCAAGAAAACAGAATTTAGTCATTATTCCTGTTGTGAACAAGATTGACTTACCTCACGCAGAGGTTGAAAAAGCAACAAAAAATATGGCGAACCTTTTGGGTATTAGCGAAAATGAAATTATAAAAATTTCAGCAAAACAAGGAATAAATATCCCGCAAGTTTTAGAGGCTGTGATTAGAGATATTCCTCAAGCAAAAGAGGATTTGGAAAAATCTTTGCGCGCTTTGATTTTTGATTCAAAATATGATTCGTATAAGGGGGTAATTGCGTATGTCCGCGTTATAGATGGAAAATTATCTAAAAATGAAAGAATATTTTTAATGCGCGCTAAAGTAATTAGTGAAACAAAAGAGGTCGGATATTTTAAGCCATATCTTTTGGCTCAAAACGAATTGCACGCTGGAGAAATTGGTTATATTGCGACAGGCGTCAAAGAGCCGGGGAAAGTAAAAGTTGGAGATACAATAACCCTTGAAAAAATGTCAACAAATAATTTGATTCAACCGTTGGATGGTTATCAAGAATCAAAGCCAATGATATTTGCTGGAATTTATCCAGAGAATGGTGACGATTACGATCTTTTAAAAGATTCTTTGGCAAGATTGAAGCTTAGCGATGCCGCATTGTCGTTTGATTCTCGTGCGGAAACAGCGTTGGGTCGTGGATTTCATTGTGGTTTTTTGGGAATGCTTCATATTGAAATTATTTCAGAGCGTCTTAGTAGAGAATTTGGTTTGAAAATACGACTTTCTAGTCCAACCGTGGTTTATGAAATAGTTAATATAAGTGGCAAGTCCGATTTTATTTATTCAGCCGCTGACTGGCCAGACGCTTCGCGAATACATGAAACTAAAGAGCCGTGGGCAAAATTAGAAATCATAACCCCAAATTCTTATCTTGGTCCTGTCTCAAAATTATTAGACGATATTAAAGCAAAACATATTGAAACCAGTTATATTGGGTCAGATTCGGTATTATTGCATTACGAAGCGCCATTAAGAGAAATTATTGTTAATTTTTACGATAAACTTAAAAGTTCTACTCAAGGATATGCTTCAATGAATTATGAAGTTTTGGATTATAGACCTATTAAGTTGGTAAAGCTTGATATTTTAGTTGCTGGAAAAATAGAAGAGGCGTTTTCAAAGATAACGCCAGAAGCTTTTGCGCACAAGGAAGGAAGCAAGATAGTTAGAAGATTGAAAGAGATTTTGCCTTCTTTGCAATTTAGCGTTCCGTTGCAAGCGGTTATCCAGGGGCAGATTATTGCGCGAGAGACCCTTAAGCCACGCAGAAAAGATGTAACAAGTGGGCTTTATGGAGGCGATTATTCAAGAAAGAGAAAGGTGCTTGAAAAACAGAAAAAAGGAAAAAAGGCATTGAAAGAGAAGGGAAGTGTAAATATTCCTCCAGAAGCGTATATAAAGATTTTAAGTTAAAAATCTTGACAAATTGCTTATTTAGTGTTATATTTTTAATATAAAGTAAATTTAAAATTTAAAAAAGGGGGAATGATAGAAATGAAAAATATGGGTAGTGTTGAATTATTGGTTGTTGGTGTGATATTGTTTGTTTCTTTTTGCGCGATTTTTGTGGCTTATCAGGTAGGACATGATTGTGGATATAGTGAGGGTTATGAATTTTATAACCAAGACAAGGACAACTTTGTATTTGTTCAGGAGCATAGTTCTACGAAAATTTTTCATGAATTTCAATCTGAAGACGAATTGATTGCGTGGTTGGAGCAAAATAATGTGAGCGATAGAAAATGGGTTAACGAAACTTATGAGTGCGATAAGTTTTCAGAAGATCTTATGATAGATGCGTTTTATGACGGGTATATTATTTTTAGCACCGCAGGCAATGTATTGGAGATGAACGATTTAGAAACTTATGGCTGTCGCAGATATGATGTTCTTCCAGAGTTTCCAGACAAACAGATTTTTTTTCGTGAGAACTTGAATACCCATGCATGGAATTATTGTTTTATTGATGGATTTATGTATTGGATAGAGCCACAAGCCGATGAAATCTATAATTCAACATTAAGGCAAAGATAAGATTGAGGTATACTAACAAAATTTTTTCAAAATTAGGCTATTTTTATAGCCTTTTTATTTTATTAAAATGTTTTATTCTTGACAAAATAGAGTAGATAAGTTATAATAAAAATGTAAAAATTAAGTATATTAAAAAGAAAAAAGGAGATAGAAAAAATGGAAGCAAAAAGATTTATTATGTTGGAAATGTATTTTGTGGTAATTATTATCGTAGCGTTAATTGGTGCTGGTATGTTCGTGGTTTTGTCTGATGTAGATATGGCATCGGGTAGCAGGGTCATAATGGTTGGCGAGACTGTAGTAGTTGATGAAATTGTAGTAATCAATGAAACTTTAATTTTGACACCCGAACGAACACCCGAACCAACACCCGAACCAACACCCGAATTAACACAAGAAACGCAAAAAACAGACAGAGAGCTATTAAAAGAGTTCTTGAAAGAAGATAGGACAAATGAAAATATTCGTAGCGAGAGTAGTATTGACATAATATATATGTGTGGACACTATTCAGAAGATTTCATCGCGAACGCTTCAAGCTGGTTTAACAAACAAAACAGTAGCGCAAAATTTTATTTTGCGTATCTTGAAGCAAAACATGGGATGGATCACATAGTTGTAGCTACAAAATTAGATGGAGAAAAAGAGTGGACATTTATTGATGTAGAAATGAATTCAATAGTCTCGGAGCATCTTTTACAAAGTTGCTACAAGTCCTATAAAATAGGCACAGGCGTTTCCCATCACGGTTCAGTGGGATCTTTAGTTGGTGGAGTGCTTGAACTAAAAAGAATATAAAAAAGTTAGGAGATTTATCTCCTTTTTTTATTTGAAAAATATAAAAACAAAAAAGGAAATATATTTCCTTTTTTGTTTTTAATTTGTAAAATCTTAGATTTTCTATTAAAATACATTAAAGAGAAAGGTTCTTTGTCTTTAATACATTAGCGTTGGGG
>JAUVKU010000053.1 GCA_030596105.1 bacterium | reverse complement strand
AAACGGAGCATGCACTGACCGGGCGTAATCCCTGGCTTGATTCTTTGAGCTCAATGGATTAATATCTTCTCTTTTAGCTTCCAAAACTACCAAAGCGTGTCCGTCTTGATCAAGTAGAAGAAAATCCATAAAACCATTTTTGGTTTTTTCATAATTTACACCACAATCCTCAATCACGCTTGCGGTCATTTTCGCTTTCCCCTCCAAAACCACGTTGGCTTTTTGTTTATCATCATCCAATAAACACCAGCCCGCCTCCTCCAATAGCTTATTTATTTTTATTCTTGCTTTTGCTTCTTTCGCCATATTTTAATCTATATTATAATCTATATTAATTTTACACCCATTTCAACAATATCTAAAATCATGCTATAATATAAATAGTTACACCTGCTGCGCCTCTGCCCCGTTTTGGGGTCATGCGAACCCGGCAGGTTTTTTTTCCTTAATATATACTATAATAATAGCACAAAGACCTATGTTTTAAACTGTCACCGGATGGTGACGTGACTGGAACATCCAGCCTAGAAACGTGGTTGAAAACACGCCCCTTTAGGGGCTGTTTTTTGTTGCAAAATTAATTTATGCTTTTATTTTCTTCATTAGTAATAATTATATGGTCTGCCATTTCAATCCCCAATATCTTCCCCGCATCTTTAAGCCTCTTCGTCAGCTCCAAATCCGCCTCACTCGGCTCCGTGCCCCCACTCGGATGATTATGCGCCACAATTATACTCGCCGCCAAATGCTCAAATGCCGGCTTAAACACCTCCCGCGGATGGACCAGATTCGCATTAAGCGTCCCGATAGAGATCGTCTCCTTATGAATCAACTGATTCCGCGCGTTCAAATACAACACTACAAAATGCTCCTTTTTAGCGGTCCGCAACTCCTGCAACTGCGCCACCGCATCCTTCGCGCTATTGATATACGGCAAATTATTATCTTCCACCTCAAGCGCCCGCTTAGTCAGCTCAAACGCCGCCAACAAACCGCAAGCCTTGCTTGAATCAATCCCCTTAATCTTCAAAAGGTCGTCGTACGCAAGCGCCAGAAGCTTTTTCATTGGGAACTTACGAAGGATCTCGGCTGATACCTCTATCACATTCTTCCCCGTATACCCAACCCGAAGCAAAATTGCCAAAAGTTCCTTGTCTTTTAAGCCCGTAGGCCCGCGCTCAATTAGCTTTTCCCGCGGACGTTCGTGCCGCGGTAAATCTGTTATTTTCATAACTGTCTATGGGAAAGGCAGTTATTATTTAAAATTATATTGAATTTTAAAATCTATACTTATCTTAACTAATATTAAAGAAAAAATCAATTATTTTCTTATTTTTTCGTTGACACACACTTTTAAGTATGTTATGATGTGTATAGAAAGCTGGAAACAGCCTTCACGAACTCTATAGCTTAGAGGCCCCTAACAGGGTCTCTTTTGCATTTAAAGTATCTCTTTTATTTCTTTCTGAATCTGTTTTTTCCAACAAATATAATTTCTGATTTTTTGTATGTCAAAAACAAACAAACCATCTTCCTTTAAACTGTTCAGCTCAGTAGACACTTTCCTGGCTGTAGCAAATAAAATAACTTTTTTTCCCTCTTGAAGTAATTTTTTTACAGGATCATAAAAATCACTATCCCCGCTCCATAAAACATATGTAGTAATATCATTTCTTTCAAAATCCATTAACATATCAACGCCAATTTCAACATCAAAATTACACTTCCTGTCTTCAATAAAAAATTTACCCTTATTATTCATATCCTTAAATTTCAAATTAAGAAACTCAATTGTTTCAATATCATATTTTCTAATTAAACATCGCCGAATAAATTGTTCTAGCAAATCAGTGGCGGTCGATTTAATACTAGTATAATCAATCGAATGCTTCATAATTTTTACAGGTTTTGTTTTAAATCCATCTTTAAAAACAAGCCTTTTCTCTTCACAGCTTTTTTCAGAATTTTTATCACCCTCTAAGGTCCCATCATAAATATTAATATCCCCAATGTTATCAAAAGATCTTAGAAATTGCCGCAACCGCTTAAACTCAATATTCCATCCAAGTTTAAAAGCCCAAGGGCGAACATTGGCATAGTCAATGTAAACATTAGTATTTCCCTTAAACAAACCCTCTAACTGTTTAATTGAATCTGAATTTACTTTAGCAATTTTTTTAATTCTAATTGTTTTTGATGTAAACATATTAAACTTCAACAATCAATACTCATTAAATTGATCTTAAAAACCTTTGCTTATCTTAACTAATATTAAATAAAAAATCAATAATTATATCAAATACTTATTTTACAAAGAATATCTACGTGCTATACTAAAAATGTAAGTCAGAAATGGCTTACCCGATTTTGATCAAAATCCGCCTCAAAAGGGCGGGTTTTTGAATTTTAAACAAATCACTCTTCTTAACAGCTATTTCGCCTTTGATATTCTCTAAATATTTTTTATAATCCTTATCCGGCATATTTTAATAATTTATTCTACTTCTTAACCATATCGAGCACCTTTCCGAAATGGGTGTGGATATTATTTTAGTATGACACTCATGACGTACTAAATATTTAGTGTGACATATTTTATATAATATGACACACTACTAACCAACAATATTAATTAATTTAGTAAATATATAAGTAGTTGGATTTTTGCCAGAACCAATAGGGACCATACCGTCGGTATCAACGAAATGGTTGTGGATATCTTGTATCTCCTCAATTATATGCAAATATATTTATATCTCATATTTTAATAATTATGAGATACAAAATAATTACTATCTTTTTGATGGGAAAGGAAAAAACAGAAAAAATTAAATTTTAAAATATTGACTTTTAATCCTCTATATGCTAAATTAGTTACAGAATCTATATGAAAAAGTACCTCTTAAGGTTTTGTCCTTAAGCGGTGCTTTTTCGTTTATACTCAAGTTTTTTCCTTAAATTATCCATAAATACAATTTTTTCTTTTGCTTTTTTCTTTAGCAAAACCGAACAAGTTTTAATGTATGGACTCATAACTTTTAACAATTTATTCCTTTTATACAAATACTCTACCAAGCAATAAAAATCACCGTCACTAGTCACGATAACTGCTTGATCAAATTCTTCATTATTATAATCCCGCATAACCTGCAACACTAAATCCGCATCAACATTGCCTTTTATTTCGCCTTCCTTGCTTATTAACACCGGCTTAAAGCTCAGGATATAACCATATTCTTGCAAGCGCTGATACATAACTTTATTATCAGATATATAGCCAATAAACATATAAGCCTTGGTAACCTTGTATTTTTCACGTAGATATATTCTGAACTTCTTATAATTCAAGTCCCAACCCAAATCCCTTTGCACGCCCAGATGTAAATTCTGGCTGTCAATATAGGCGTAATTGTTTTGTTTCTTTTTCATATAGTTGAATAAAAAACCATTCCAGTGGGAAAGGAAAAACCGGAAAAATTAAATTTTTAAAATCTATATTTAACTCTTATTTTTATTAAGCATATTCTGCCCCACTATCGGCAGGTTTTCAATCTTTGACTCCCCAATGGCAAAATGTATTTTTTTAATTGAATAATCTTTTTCCTCATTCATTAAAGCCAAAGCGCAGGCGCGATGCATGCCTTCGATAACATAAAAATTACCTTTATGACGCAAGCAAATGATAATGTTTTCTTTTGGGAAATTATCTTTCATTGCTTGAATCCCTTGGTGTTCTCTAATTTCCGAAATCTTCACTAGCTCGCTTATCCTTTTTGTCTTTTCATTATCATAATATTTTTCCACCCAAGTCCGGAAAGGGCCGCCAAAAAAACCGGCTATAACTTTTGCTGGCTTGGCTATCTCATAATATCCCCAGGAAGCTGTTTCACAGCCCAAAGGTTGCGCGTAGCTTTGTAGGCGCCACTCCGCCCAGGTAGAGAATCCCCGTTTTTTGGCTACGTTTTTCCAGTTCTCACTACTGCCCTCATTATCACGCCAAAACTGAAAAACCTCTTCCCAGGACAATGATCTTATTTTTTTAATATTAATCAGAATTAAGAAGTTTAATAATTTGTTTTTTAAATTCAAGCTGTTCTTTGATTGAATTATAGACCTCAAGCGCTATTACCTTGCCAAAAACAAAATCGGGTAAAGTTTTTAAATACTCAAAATCTTTTATGCTTTTCGGATCATGCAAGTCTCTATTTTTGCTTTTGGAATAACCGGACAAATGATTGCAGGCAAATATATCTTTATTATTCCTCCTCTGAATAACATATTCAAATTCTTTGGTCCATTTTTCCTGCGCCACTTTAAAATGCGCCAAATCAACACAAAAACCGCCGATCTTTTCAACCTTCACGTTTTGGGCGACATAATTGTCAAAATTAAATTCCAGAAAAAGATTT
>JAUVKU010000057.1 GCA_030596105.1 bacterium | reverse complement strand
CCATTTATTAAAAAAATTTTCATTGAGCGAATATGTTCTTTTGTGCATTTTGAGGTGCGGGCGAGAATTGCACTCGCGTATAACGGTTTTGCAAACCGCCGCCTTAGCTACTTGGCTACCAGGCCACTTCTTTCATCCTACCAATTCTAACACTTTTTTCAAGACATCATCAATAGTTCCTTGTTGTTTAAACCCTGCGGCGTAAATATGCCCGCCTCCGCCTAATGCCTCTGCTAAATATGATACAGCTACTCCTTTATGTGGCTCTGATCTTAAACTTCCTTGAACCATATTATCTCCAATCTCTACTAAGAACAAAGACATTCTTGCTTCTGAAATAGTTGAAAGTAAACTTGAAATACCTTCTAAATCAGACATATTAACTCTATATTTTTCTAAATCATCGGCGTAAAGCCAAGAATAAACCATTCCTGCTTTTTCATTAATTTTCACGCGGGAAAGAACTTCGCCCCAAATTTTTGATAGTGATTGTGTATTTTTAAGTCCAAAAACTTGTTGAGTAGTTTTAGCCAGAGGCGCTCCAGCTGTAATAAGCTTTGAAACAATTTTCAAAGTTTGCGCTGAGCATGTTACATGGGAAAATCCACCAGTATCAGAAATAATCCCAGCCAACAAACAAGTTGCGATATCTTTATTTATTCCACGCGTCTCATAATTAAATGATATAAAATTTATACTAAAATCGTTAGAAAACAAAGGCATTCCACAAATTTTCAACCATAAATAAATTATTTCCGCAGTAGAAGAAGCCCCTTGTTCAATAATTTTAATTTTACCGCGTTGATCGCCTTTTAAATGGTGATCAATTGTTATAATTTTTTGCTCATCAATATTATTAGGAAGTCGCAATCGTTTAAAATCTCCGTAATCAAGACAAAAAAATAAATCAAAATCCTGCAAACCAGACGAGGGCAAATTAATTTTTATATCAGAGAACCCAGATAAAAAATTAAGTCCCACTTGTGGCGGGGTAGGTAGATAACAAAAAACTTCTTTATTCTGTTTCTCAAAGATATGTTTGAGCGCGAGAACTGAACCAACAGCATCTGGATCAGGATTTTCATGAGCTGTAATAAAAATTTTCTTAGCTGTTTTCAGAGCTTCATTAATCCGCTCAAATTCTACAAATAAATCTCTATCCATAATTCAATCATTATCTGTATTTATTTGATCTAAAAGCTGTTCAACCCTAGCCGCCCCACCTGTTTCCTTTTCTTCCACAAATTTAATTCTAGGAATCAATTTTGTTTTTAAACGCTTATTTAACTTTTTCTGGAGACCATAGACTAATCTATTTAAAATTTCAACAATTTTTAAGTTTTGACCTTGGGGAATGGCGCTGATATAAACACTGGCTTGACGCATATCAACTGATGTTTCTACCCTTGTTACTGTTATTAAAGCATTATTTGAAAAATCAGTTTCTCTTAAAATAATGACGGCAATTTCTCTTTTCACAAGTTCGTTTATTTTTTTAATTCTATCTGTCATGTTTTTATATTGCTCAAAAAACCTATAATCCTAATTTTTTCTTTTCTTCAATATAGAACACTAAAAGATCTCCTTTATCAATTTTTCCTGATCCCTCATAAAGCAATCCTACCTCATCTCCTTTTCCAGCTTTTTCTATATCTTTCTTATTCCTTTGAAGATGAACAAGCTTTCCTTGTCCAATTTTTTCATCATCATGAAAAACCTCAATTTTTACGCCTCGCTTCACTCCTCCTTGAATAATTCTTCCACCAACAATTTGACGGTTCTTTTCTGTTTTAAAAACAGCTAAAATTTTAAGTTTTCCTAAATCATCACGAACAATGGTTGCCTCAACCCTTTTTTCCATCATCTCGCGAACAGCTTGAATAAGCTCATAAATTACATCAAAAATCTTAACTCTTATTCCTTCGCGAGCAAGCAACCCAGAAGCAACACGATCTGTTTTTACTCTAAAACCAACAATACGCGCGTTTGACGACAAAGCTAACTTAACATCATTATCGTTTATTTCTCCTACTCCTTCGCTCAAAATCCTAATAATAACTTTTTCTTGAGGTAAATTCTTTAAAACCCCTCTTATGGCTTCCAAAGAACCAACAACATCTGTCTTTAAAATTAAATTTAAAACCTTTTTATCCTCATCAATAACAAGGACATCTCCATGCTCTATCTTTCTTTTATGATTTATTATATGTTTCCGCGCCAATTCAAAATCAGAATAAACACTAAATCCTTCTCCAACTTGCGGAACCTTTTCAAACCCAATCACAACTATTGGCTGTGAAGGCATTGCTTTCTTTAAAATTCTTCCTTGAAAATCTTCTAAAATTTTAATCTTTCCAAAAGTTAAATCTGTAACAATAATATCTTGAAGATTTAATACGCCGTCCCGCAAAAGCAATGTAGTTGTTGGACCTCTCTTACTATCAGCATACGCTTCAATGACCACGCCTTCTCCTGTTTTGCCCAAATCTCCTTTAAAATCTTCCATTTCAGATATTAATAAAATAACACTTAAAAGATCTGGAATTCCTTTTTTTGTTTTTGCTGAAACCTCAACACAAGGAATTTTACCACCCATTTCTTCTACTATAAAATCTTTTTCAAGCAACTCTTGTTTTACTCTCAAAGCATCTGCCTGAGGTTTATCCATTTTATTTATTGCGACAACTGCTGGAATGCCCGATTTTTTGATATGTTCAATAGCTTCTTTTGTTTGTGGTTTTATGCCTTCTTCTCCCGCTACCACTAAAATAGCGATGTCAGCAGCTCCTGTTCCGCGTGAACGCATTAAAGAAAACGCCTCGTGTCCTGGTGTATCAATAAATGTAATTTTTTTGCCATCTTGTTCTATCTCATAAGCCCCTATGTGCTGAGTAATGCCACCTGCTTCTTTTGAAGTTATTTTAAAATCCTTAATTGCTTCTAAAATTGAGGATTTACCATGATCTACATGACCAAGAACAACTACAACTGGTGGTCTATTTATTATATTATCTTGTTTTTTTATTTCTTTAACCATAAATTCTACAATTTGAGATTATTATTTATAGCTTCTTCTATTGCTTTTTTTTCTTCTTCTGCCAAAGAATATTTAGAACTACCATTTTCAATCGGCTTCGTATAAACACGATTCAAATCTCTGCTATAATAACTTGTTAAAACAATGCCATTATTCCCAGCGTCAAGCAAAGCAATGGAAAAACTCTGATCGCTTCCAACTTCTTTAAAAGGACTGAATCTAACAACCCCTACTTTTTGCAAAGCCGCTTCACTTATTTTTTTTACATCTTCTAATTCTTGACCTATTCTTTTAACATCTTTTTCTAATTTTTTCAAATATCCTACAGCATCTTTTAAGTTTTGGGGTTCTTTTTTATTTTGTTTCTTAAAAAAATTCATAATTATAATAAAATAAACTTTTTAAATTATACATCTGGCGGAGGCGGAAGGATTCGAACCTTCGTTCCGATAAAATCAGAAAGCGGTTTTCGAAACCGCCCCGTTCATCCTCTCCGGCACGCCTCCCAATTATTTAATTACTTAAAATTCAACCTTAACATTTTATATCTTACACCTTAAAACGCTAAAACACAATTGATGAGAATGTAGAACAATATCATTTCTACTGCGACTGCCAAAATCTCACTACGAAGCATATTGTCCTACACTCTCAATTTTAATTTGAATCCCAACTCAGCATTTCCCGTCGCATTTCATTTTCCGTAAAAAAGGGGGGAGATTAAAAATCAAATCTTAAATACAACAAACCCCCTGCAAAACAGAGGATTATTATTTGTGGTGCCTACCTAACGATGTCAAAACTTTTTTTTAAATAAAATCCAGCGTTGATTCACGAAAAATTGCTTCGCAATTTTACTGAACCTTTTACCCTTACTATATAAGGGTAAAGAACCATAGCAACGAAAATGCAATATCCCTTTAAATTCCAAACCCTGTGAAAAATTAAAAAAATGCATACAATATTATTGTGGCTAATGTGACAAATATTATTGTCAAACCATAATAAAAAGCCATTGACCTGCCTCGATACAAAAAATTATCTTTAAATTCCTCTGCAGAATTTTTTATAAGGGATA
>JAUVKU010000025.1 GCA_030596105.1 bacterium | reverse complement strand
TTGATCCGTTTGCGCTGATGACAGCCCATATAGTTGCTACGGCTGTTCCCTTCGATTCTAACCTGACTTTTGCAACAGGAGCGAAAATACCTGGTTATATGCATAGAATCCCTGATGGTGATCGCGCTTCAGTACAAGCGGCAGGGAAATATGATAATGGAGTCTGGACTGTGGAATTCAAAAGAGTCTTGGCAGGTACTGTATCACGGAGAAAAGGATGATTATTATTTTATTCTTATTGGGACATTTATAGCTAGTTTAACTCCTTTGGGATTTATTTTTGCTTCTTTGCCATGGCACATATATGTTATTCAAATAATTTTTGCGATAGCGATGGCAATGGTTTCTCCTGGTTGGGGAGGTATATTTGTTCGCCATATAGACAAAGGAAAAGAAGCTATGACATGGAGTTTTGCAGGATCTGCTGTTGGGATTGGCGCAGGTGTTGCTGGGATCATTGGAGGAATAGTAGCAAAGTTTGTCGGATTTACTCCTTTGTTTATCGGTGTTAGTATTTTAGGGATAATCGCTTGTTTCTTACTTTTTTTAATTTCAAAAGATTTAATTCTTAAACCAAAAGACCCTTCGCTTCCTTTACCAAAAATTTTTGGATAATAAGACATTTTGCACAATATGTCTATAATATGAAAAATCAGAATTTAGCTAAAATTTTATATGAGATGGGCTATTTTTTAGAGATGGAGGAGATGCCATTTAAGCCACGGGCATATCAAAAGGTGGCTATTATCATTGATGCATTAGAGCGAGATATTGACGAGATGTATAAAAAGGGTGGGCGTAAAGCTCTTGAAGAAATTCCAGGTATTGGTAAAAATATTTCTGAAAAAATTGAAGAATATTTACAAACAGGAAAAATAAAATATTATGAAGAATTAAAAAAAGAAATGCCAGTAAAGATAGGCGAACTTACTGCTGTTGAAGGAATAGGTCCAAAGACTATAAAGGCGCTTTATGAGCATTTAAGAGTAAGGGATTTAAAAGATTTAGAAAGAGTTGCGAAGCAAGGGAAGATAAAAAGTTTACCTGGATTTAAAGAAAAAACAGAGCAGAATATTTTACAAGGCATAGCTTTTCTTAAGAAGAGCAAAGGTAGGTTTTTATTGGGAGATATTTTTCCATTTGTTAAAGAAGTTGTAGAACGACTTGAGTCTTTAAAAGAGGTAGAACAAATTAGCATTGCTGGTTCTCTTAGAAGAATGAAAGAAACTATTGGTGATGCGGATATTTTAGTTGTGTCTAAAAAACCAAAAAAAGTAATGGATTTTTTTATTTCAATGCCAAGCGTTGTAAAAGTTTGGAGCAAGGGGCTTACCCGTTCTTCTGTTAGAGTTGAGCAAAGCTTTGACATTGATTTAAGGGTGGTAAATGGAAAATCTTATGGTTCCGCATTGCAGTATTTTACAGGTTCAAAAGATCACAATATTGCCATTAGAAAAATTGCTATTGAAAAAGGATTAAAGCTTAACGAATATGGGCTTTTTCGTGGTTCTAAAATAATTGGAGGAAGAACAGAAGAAAAGATTTATAAATCTTTGGGAATGGATTGGGTTGAGCCAGAGATGAGGGAAGATAACGGAGAAATTAGATTGGCAATTGAAAAAAATATTCCGAAAATTATTGGTTATAATGACATACAAGGGGATTTGCATTGTCATTCTGATTGGGATGGTGGGGAAAGTTCAATTGAAGAAATGGCAGAAACAGCCAGAAAAATGGGCTATAAATATTTAGGTATTAGCGACCATACGAAATTTTTAAAAATTGAAAATGGATTAGATGAAAAGCAATTATTTAAGCAAGGAAAACAAATAGATAAGTTTAATAAAAAATTTGAAAATACTGGCGTTGATTTTAAAATTTTAAAATCAGCTGAAACAAATATTTTAAATGACGGATCCATTGATATTAAAGATGAAGCGTTGAAGAAATTAGATTATGTTATAGCTGGCACACATTCTAATTTAAAAATGTCAAAACAAAAAATGACAGAGCGGATAATTAGGGCAATGAAAAATCCTTATATTAAAATTATTTCACATCCAACAGGAAGGATTTTGAAAAAAAGGGAGGCGTATGAATGCGATCTTGAAAAAATTTTGCGCGCTGCAAAAGAATTTAGAGTAGTTTTAGAAATAAATGCGCAACCAAGCAGGTTGGATTTGAACGATAAAAATATTAGAAGATGCAAAGAGGAAGGCGTAAAAATGATTATTAATTCTGATGCGCATCATAAAAATCAATTAACGGTTATGGAATTTGGGATTGCTCAAGCTCGGCGAGGTTGGGCTGAAAAAAAAGATATTATAAATACTAAATCACGAAAGCAATTATTGGAATTTTTTAAATAAATATGAATTTTGAAAAATCAGCAGGAGCAATAATTTTTAGAAAAAATGGGGATAAAATTTATTATCTTCTTCTTTGTTATCCTTTGTCAGCAAGGTCTAAAAAGGATTATTGGGATTTGCCAAAAGGTCATATTGAAGATGGGGAAAAAGAAATAGACACAGTAAGAAGGGAAGTAAAAGAAGAAACAGGCATTGAAGATTTAAAGTTTGTTGAGGGATTTAAAGAAGAAATAAAATATTTTTTTAATTTTCAACACAAAATTATTTCAAAAACAGTTGTTTTTTATTTAGCAGAAACAGAAACAAAAGATGTGGAAATTTCTTTTGAACACATTGATTATGAATGGTTGCTATATGAGAAAGCAATAAAGCAATTAACATTTGAGAACGCTAAACAAGTATTAAAAAGAGCCAATGAGTTTAGAAAATAGGGAATACAGCGTTTTTATTTAGAGTTTAAATTTTGGTATAAAAATCTTGACAAAAGTTATAATATATGGTATTCTACAAATATAAATGTTCTTTAAAAATGATTAAAGGAGATAAGAAAATGAATGAAAAAACCCGTATATTAAGAAAGAATGCGCTGTCAATACTTGAATTAGCCGTTAAGTCAGTTGACCCTTATGAGATTATAACTAAAAGTGTTAAATTAAAAAATGGAACAATAGAGATTACAAATTTAGATACGAACGAAAAAACAAAAATAAAGCTCAAAAATGGCGGGAAAATAAGGGTAGTTGCTTTTGGTAAGGCAAGTTTGGCAATGGCAAAAGCGTTTAAGTCAATTGTTGATGTGGACGAAGAAGTTGTTGTAATACCTTATGGGCAGAAAGGAGATTGGGAGGGAATGAGAGTGATTGAGGCTGCGCATCCTGTTCCAGATGAAAATTCTGCAATAGCTGCGACTGAGGTTCTTAAAATAGCTGAAAAAAGTGGAAAAAATGATATATTTATTGCTTTAGTTTCAGGTGGAGGATCTGCTTTGTTATCAGCGCCAAAGGGACTTACATTAAAACAAAAAAACAATTTAACAAAGCAATTGCTTAAATCAGGATGTTCTATAAATGAGATGAACACTGTTCGTAAGCATATATCAGCAATAAAAGGAGGCAAGCTCGCTGAAGCAGCGATGCCGGCGACAACAGTTTCTTTAGTTTTGTCAGATGTGCTTAAGGATCCACTTGATATTATCGCTTCAGGACCAACCACTGAAGATAAAACTACATTTGAGCAAACACGAAATATATTAAAGAAATATGAATTGTGGAGTAAAATACCTGAAAAAACAAAAGAGTATATTAAACATGGAATAGAAGACGAAAAAACAGTTGAAAAACAAGTTTTTCACACTCTCAATGTGATTATTGGCAATAATTATATTGCTGCCATGGCTGCAAAGAAAAAAGCTGAAGCGCTTGGTTATAACTCGCTTTTACTCACAACCAATTTAGAGGGTGAAAGCAAAGAAATCGCAAAAATTTTTTCTTCTCTTGCTAAAGCTATAAGATTAAAAAATACGCCGATTAAAGCTCCTGCCGCAATAATAGCTGGTGGAGAGACAACGGTAAAAGTAAAAGGCGATGGACGCGGAGGAAGAAATCAAGAATTAGCGCTTAGCGCTGCTTTATCTTTACCACAAGAAGATGACGGAATTGTTATAGCATCAATAGGCACTGACGGAATAGACGGTATGAGCGACGCAGCTGGAGCGATAGCAGATGGCTTTACAATAAAACGCGCGAAAGAAGCAAATTTAGATGCAAAAGCGTATTTAAAAAACAATGACTCAAATACTTTTTTCAGTAAGCTTAACGATACGATTGTAACAGGAAGAACAGGCACAAATGTAAATGATATTATTGTTTTGCTTGTGGAATAAGCGATAGCATTATAAATTTTTTAAAAATATAAAAACAAAAACCGTCTCCGAGGCGGATTTTTTTTAATTATGAAATTATTGATTTAATATGATAGCATTCTATCTGGACAAATGAAGGGTTGTGTGTTTAAATAAGATATATAAAAGCACTTTAAAAACAGGGTACAAAAAATGTGTGGAATTATAGGAATAGTGAGTAGGTCAAAGAGGCAGATTGCTTCTGATATGTATTTTGGGCTTTATGCTCTTCAGCATAGAGGCAAAGAGAGCGCTGGAATGGTAACTATTGATGACGGAAAATATTATTCTCATAAGGGAATGGGAGAGATACCTGGGGTGTTTGATAAAGGTATTTTAAGTAATCTTCCTGGTAGTATAGGAATCGCGCATAATCGCTATAGCACTACTGCTGAAAGTGATAAACAAAATATTCAGCCAATTCGTGGAATTTGGGGCGGAAAAGAATTTTGGATAGTCCATAATGGAAATTTGGTTAATACTGAAAAAATAATAGAACAATGTTTGGCTAAGGGGCGTCAGCCATATACTAGTTCAGACACAGGGGCTATAGCAACTTTGATTTCTATGTCTTCGGATTTTTCATTTGAAGGTGCAGTGAAAAAAGCTGTTAAGAAATTAGAAGGAGCTTTCTCTTTCATTATTTTATATAATGACAGAATTATTGCCATAAGAGATAAATTAGGAATTCGCCCTCTTTGTTTGGGGAAAAGAAAAGATGGTTTTCTGGTTGCTTCTGAAAGTTGCGCCATTCATCACATGGGTGGAACTCTTATAAGAGGGATAACTCCCGGGGAGATGTTGGTAATAAATAAAGAAGAAGCGAAAAAATATTATTGTCCTCGTGTTATTAATCGTAAACACAGTATTTATGAATTTATTTATTTTTCTAGACCCGACAGTATTATTTTAGGTCGTAGAGTGAGGGACATTAGAATGAATATGGGCAGGCTATTAGCTAAAGAATGTCCAGTAGATGCTGATATCGTTATTCCAATTCCTGATTCTGGAACTTGCGGGGGTATTGGATTTATTGAGGAGTCAAAGATTGCAGATGGGCAAAGCGCAATTTTAAGAACTCATTTAGTTTCAAGGACTTTTATTGAGCCAATTCAAGAGTTGAGAGAAAAAGGAGTGGATTTAAAATTTGTTATTTACGATGAAGACATAAAAGGGAAAAAAATAGTGTTGATAGACGATTCTATTGTTCGTGGCACAACTATGAAAAGATTGATTAAATTTTTCAGAGATGCTAAGGCAAAAGAGGTTCACGCGCGGATATTTTCTCCACCATACAGGTATCCTTGTTATTATGGAGTTGATACATATAGAGTAGAAGATGAGTTGATTGCAAAAAGAAAAAATGGGGACGTAGAAGAAATCAGAAAGGAATTAGGATTAGATTCTCTTGGGTATCTTAGTTTGGATTCAGCGATAAAAGCAGTAATAGAAACTCCTTGTATAACAAGAACGAGCGTGTCTTTGACAAAAGACGATTTTTGTTCAGCATGTTTTAGTGGCAAATATCCTGTTGAGCTACCAAAAAAATAGACTTTTTACAACAATAAAAAATTCCGAAATTTCGGAATTTTTCTTTTTGCCGCTCTTAGTAATATTTTTTTGATATTATCGTAATTCAGGGTTGCTAAATATATTAAAAAAACAATCCAATTTTATTGGATTGTTTTTTATTCTCAAAAATATTTTTTATTTTTTTATTGTTGTTTTCTCTTTTGAGCCACTCGTTTTTATGGGTTTTTTCATTTCTTTCGCTTTTTCTACAATTTTTTCAAAAATTTCAGGTTGTGTTTTGGCTAATTCAGACAAAATTTTTCTATCTAACTCAATATTGCTCCCTTTTAAACCAGCGATAAATTTGCTATAAGAAATTTTAAGAATGCGACAACCAGCATTGATTTGAGTTTGCCAAAGTTTTCTAAAATCTCTTTTTTTAACCTTTCGGTCTCTATAAGCATAAACTCTGGCATGGGTTAGCGCCTCTTTTGCTGCCTTATATTTTGATTTTCTGCCCCAACGGAAACCTTTTGCATCTTCTAATACATTTTTTCTGCGTTTGTGGGCTGATAGTCCTCGTTTTACTCGTACCATAATATTAACTTTGTGTTTTTACTTTAGTTTTTTTTGTTTCCAAGCCAAGAAGTTTTTTAATCTTCTTTGTTTCCCAGTTAGAAACCAGAACCCATTTTCTGGATTTTCTGATTTGTTGCCCTGTTTTTTTCATACGACAATGGTCTTGCCCAATAGGTTTTCTAAGAATTTTTCCGTTTTTAGTTATTTTAAACCTTTTGGTTATTGCTTTTCTTGTTTTCATTTTATGTTATGAGACTATTTAATAATATCATTTCGGAGAGATAATCATTGTTAATCCTCGTCCTTGTTTTTTTAATTCTCGCTCCACTTTTATTGGCGTAAGGCTTTCTAACACTTCTAAAAATTTATCTATTTTTTGTCTTGCGGTGTCTTGAAGCGCTCTTTGGCGCCCTCGTAATTGCAATTCTAATTTAATTTTATCACCGTGTTTCAAAAATTTTTCTGCTTGTCGAGCTCTTAGTTCCAAGTCATGATCAGAAATATTAAATCCCAATCTTATTCCTTTGAGATCAGCTCCCTTTTGCTGTTTAGCTGTTTTTTTCTTTTTTTCTAACCAATAAAGATATTTTCCATATTCAGTTATTTTGCAAACTGGAGGAACCACTTTTTCTGTAACTTGTACCAAGTCTAAATTACGCTCGGTAGCCATTTTAAGAGCCTTTTCTAATGATACAACTCCTAACTGTTTTCCTTCTTCATCTACCAGTCTTACTTCGGTGGCTTTTATTCTAAGATTAGCTGACGGTTTTTTCGGTGTTTTTTTATATATTTTTCTACGATACATTTATTGTTGATTCAATTTTTTAATATTTGTTGTGTGTTCTAATTGTGGTGGAGATGGGGAGGTTGAACTCCCGTCCAAAAATTTTTTCCAGTATAACTCTACAAGTTTAGTAAGTTTTAAATTTTCAAAGTATTAAATAAAAAACAAACAAAATTTTAATACTCATAGCCTCAATTTTTCAATAATTATTTGAGACAAAATAATCATCTATCCCGCTGAATATAACACCTGTGGTTTGCCTAGCGAGAATTAGCAATACAGATGGTCTACGCGTTAAGCGCAAACAGGAGCTAAGCCACTTGCACCTCCGCCAAAGGCGTTGGATAAAGCTGTTTTAGCTTTGGAAAATAAGTTTACACTTATCTTGTTTCTCAAAGTTTAATGAGATTTGAGAATACTCAACTTGCTTATTATGGTTAAAATTCCTGTCAAAACATTCATCCCCATATTACTCTTTTAATGCCCTTTCTTTCTCGCGTTTGAATTCTCGTTTTTTGATAGCTTCTCTCTTGTCAGCCTTTTTTTTTCCTTTTGCAACACCGAACTCAATTTTTATTTTTGCCCTTTGAGTATACACCTTAAGGGGCACTAAAGTCAAGCCCTTTTCTTTTGATTTGCCAATTAAATGTTTAATTTCAGTCTTTTTTAATAAAAGTTTACGCAATCGTTCTGGGCTATAATCTTTGGGGGCGTTTTTTGGCTGATAAGGGGGAATATGCGCTCCGATTAAAAATAATTCATTGTTTTTTATAATAACATACGACCCTTTTAAGCTAATACGTCCTGTTTTAATGGCCTTTACTTCCTGTCCAATTAAAATAATCCCAGCTTGAAATTTTTCTAGGATCTCATAATCAAAATACGCTTTTTTGTTTTCAGCTAATGCTTTCATTATTTTAATTGTTTTTATTTTCTATTATTTTAATTTAACATCAAATTGCTTGTTTTACAATTTAAAATAGGGTAAATTGAAAGTAATGGCTAAGGAAAAGATTATAAATTTAATAGAGAAAGCGATTCAGCAGGCGCAAGAAGAGAAAAAATTAATGGAATTTGAAATTCCAGAGATTTTGGTTGAGCATCCTGAGAATATGGAATTTGGGGATTTTTCAACAAATATCGCTATGCGTATTGCGAAAATAGCAAAGAAAAGCCCAATGGATGTGGCGGAAATAATCAACAATCAATTAGTTGTTGATAGTAAGATTTTGGGGAAAGTTGAGGTGTCCAAACCTGGATTTATTAATTTTTTTATTTCTAAAAGATATTTACAAAAACAGGTTAAAGAAATTTTAGAGAAAGGTGATGAGTTTGGACAATTGGAAATCGGAAAAAACAAAAAGATAAATATAGAGTTTATTTCTGGTAATCCAACAGGACCTTTGCATATTGGACAGGGAAGAGGGGCGTTTTTTGGAGATTGTTTGGCAAATATTTTGCGAAAAGCTGGATACAAAGTTGTAAGAGAGTATTTTATAAATAATGCTAAAAATAGCAATCAAATTAAAGAATTAGGAAAAACAGTTTTGGGAAAAGGTGTTTCATATTCAAATGATGAGTTGAAAGAGCTAATGAAAAAGCATAAATTGAAAAATAAGAAATTTAAAAGCGATGGCGAGGCAGGTTATTTTTTAGGTCAAATTATACAAAAGCAAAATAGGAATTTTATTGAAAACAAATTAAAAATCAAATTTGATAATTGGGCACTTGAAGAAGATTTATACAAAGATAGTAAATTAGACAAAGCATATAAATTATTGGAAAAACAAGATTTGGTTTATAAAAAAGATGGAGCTGAATGGCTTAAAACAACGAAATTTGGAGATAAACAAGATTGGGTTCTAAAAAGAGCGACTGGCTCGCCAACTTATTTGCTTTCAGATATTGCTTATCATAAGGATAAGTTTGACAAAAAGTTCTCAAAAGTTATTGATATTTGGGGGGCCGATCATCAGGGACATGTTTTTAAAATGAAGGCTGTTGCAAAGATGTTGGGATATAGGGGGGATTTAGATATTTTGATTTGCCAAGTAGTTCGTTTAAAAGGCGGATTAAAACTTTCAAAAAGAAAGGGGCAAATTATTACGCTTGAAGAATTGATAGACGAGGTTGGAATGGATGTCGCAAGGTATTTTTATTTAGTAAAATCTCTTGATACGCAAATGGAATTTGATATGGCGTTGGCAAAAGAACAGAGCGAAAAAAATCCAGTTTATTATATTCAATATGCTCATGCAAGAATAAGCAGTATTTTGCGTAAAGCGTCCATCAAAGATAAGCGTGTTGTTGATTATAAATTATTAGATCATAAAAGCGAATTAAATTTAATCAATCAATTGATTAGATTTTCAGAAATTATTGAGGATACGGCAAACGATTATCAAACTCAACGAATTCCGAAATACGCAACAGAATTGGCTAACGCTTTTCATCAATTTTATCACAATTGCAAAGTAATCTCTGACAATAAAGAGCTTAGTTCAGCGAGAATTGCTTTAATTGATGCGACTAAAATTGTTTTAAAGAACACGTTAGATTTAATGGGTATTACAGTTCCTAAAAAAATGTAGTGTTTTTAATAAAGAGAGGGAGAGGAACAAACGAGAAAAGAGAATGAAAAAATAACATCGATTAATTTAGGAATTTATTATGAATAATAATTTGTTAAATAGTTTTAGAAATTTTATAAAGACCAAATGGAAAATTGTTTTGCTTGTCGTGATTTTGGTTTTTGTTATGATCGGGATAATTTTTGGTTATTATTTGGTTAAAAAAGAAGTTGTTGTGGTTCCAATAGAAGTTCCAATAGAAAAAGAGAAATCAGAAGATGAATTGCAAGAAAATGTTCTTCCAGAAGTTATATGGATTAAATATGTTAACTCTCAATTGGGTTTTTCAATAGATGTTCCTGATAAAGTTCATGGTTGTTATAGATGTTATCCTAAAAAAGTAATCGAGGCTCCTGTGAAAGTGTTTGAAGATAATGAAAACGATATAGTTTATATTTCGCAGAGGCATTATTATGAAGCTGAATATGATAGCAGGCTACGCAAATATATTCGTGATTGTGAGAAAATAGAATATTCTTTAGAAATTTTTAAATATGAATACACAGAATGGAAAAATTTTTTAGATGGGTTTAGTGTTTTAAAGCCTTTTTTGGGCTGGGCTATTGTAGTAAAAACTATAAAAAATGAGGACGAATTAGATGAATTTATAAAGGAAAATTATGGTCCAAAGTGTCATACTGGAGACAAAGAGTTTTGGAAAATACATCCTTATCAAGAAGGAGTTTACGATGTTTTTGTAGGAGGAGAAACTGACGACAAAAATACAAATTTAAGAGCGACATCTTGCAGGGCAGGCTGGGTTGGACGAATTAAGCTTTTATATTTTTCTGAAAAAAATAAAGTTATGGCCGTAAGTCTTGGGTCAGAGTGTACTTTTCAAACTAATCCGCAATTACAACCATATCAATGTTATGACGAAGAAATGATTAACAGTTTTAGATTTGAATAAAAAGTTTTCCACAATCCTCAATTTGACAAATGGGGGGGGCTTATGATAGGGTTGAGATTGTTGAACTTTAAAAACAAAATATAGATTGAATTGTTGAAAAGGTTTTGCGAATAGGAGGTGAAAAAGAAAAAAAGGAATGGAAAGAAGATGTTCGGAATAGGAGTAATAGGATTATTGATAGTAGCGGTGATGGGTTTCGCAATTACGCCAGTTCAAGCTCAAACTACTGAATTACGAATTACTAGCGATAATTTGTGTACTCTTTGGGGTTATTCTAACTGGGCATATTGGAACAATCAATTAACTTGGAGCTATGGGTGGCAACTTGATGCTACCTATGAAAGGTCTTGGACTTCTTGTGAATATACTCAACATACAGACAATGGTGGTAATCTTTGGGGTGAATGCGTTAGTTCGGTTAAGGCGCTTAGCAAAAATAATCTTGGAACACGGGACTGGTATAAAGGAAGGCAAGTAATAAATGGCGGAGTTCCATCGGGAACAACGATAGCTACATTTAGCAGGAATAACAATCAGAAATTCAAGAGCCGTTACGATCACACAGCCATCCTTAAAGCATATATTGTAGACAGCGGATGGAATATAATCGGTATTGAAGTTTGGGATCAGAATTGGCATTACATAGATTTAGACGGAAACGGAAAGAGAAGTCCAGAAGAGGGAATATTCGGAAAACATTATATATATCGCACGGGAAGCGGAGTAAGCAATGCCAACAATTATTATGTCATAGAGGTATAGACAATTTTTTTAAAAAAGAGCTCTCGCAAGAGCTCTTTTTCTTTACGCTTCGCTAAGCGAAGTATGACTAAGCGCAATTTACTATCATGGGTTGGGATGAAAAATACATTAGATTTAATGGGCATT
>JAUVKU010000069.1 GCA_030596105.1 bacterium | reverse complement strand
AAATCTTAGATTTTCTATTAAAATACATTAAAGAGAAAGGTTCTTTGTCTTTAATACATTAGCGTTGGGGCAAGTGTGAAGAATATCATACTTAGCACGACAAGAGAAATTAAAAAAATCCAGACGAATTTGAAAATTTTTTTAGAATTTATTTTTATCATATTATTAAGATAATATTTTATAATAAGTTTTATTTAATATCGTTTGACGATCTGATTTTATGATACCAAACTTAAGAAAAAATAAAAAGGGCAGGAAGAAATTTAAAAAACCTATTTTCGCTTTTATTTTTTTAGGTATTATATTTTTGGCTATTATTGGACTTTTAATTATTTCTAATGTTAAAATAAATCAAAAAAGGAGTGGAATGCAATTGCGAATTGTATCCTTAAAACAAGAAGTCCAAACATTGGAAGATAAAAAGCAAAGATTAACAGCTCAAATCTCCCAGACCGAAATGGAAAGCTATTTAGAAAAAGAAGCAAGAGAAAGGTTTAATCTTAAAAAACCAGGAGAGGAGGTGATTGTTTTTACAAAAGAAAAAATAGGGCGTAAAGAACGCCAAACAAACGAAAAAACTTTTTTTGAAGAAATTTTAGGAGGAATAGATGTGTTATTTAATAAGTTGCAGTGGTAAATTATTGATTAACAGATTTATTTCAATTTTAAGGAGAGTTGCGAGTGTCGTATAGTGGTTATTACATAACCTTCCCAAGGTTGAAACGAGGGTCCGATTCCCTTCACTCGCTCAGTAGGCTTACATCAAAGGTCGTTAGAAAATAAGACTTATTTAATTAAATTTTAAAAATAAAAATATGAATTTTCTTTTTTTAATTATTCTTTTCGGCGTAATTATTTGGCCAATTTTGATTTATAATCGTTTAATTTTGCTTCGTAATAGAGCAAAAGAAGCGTGGTCAGATATTGATGTTCAGTTAAAGCGGAGATACAATTTAATTCCAAACTTGATTGAAACAGTAAAGGGATATGCTTCTCACGAAAAGGACCTCTTTGAAAAGGTAACCAAGGCAAGAAGTCAAGCAATGCAAGCAATTGAATTAAAGGAAAAAGCAGAAGCTGAGAATATGTTGACGAGCACTCTAAAATCTCTTTTTGCTGTAACAGAAAATTATCCTGATTTAAAGGCATCTACTAATTTTCTTGAATTACAAAAAGAGCTCCGTGATACAGAAGATAAAATTCAGGCATCCAGAAGATTTTATAACACAAATGTTAGAGATCTAAACACTAAGATTGAGATGTTTCCAAGTAATTTAATTGCCTCGCAATTTAAGTTTGAAAAAATGGAATTTTTTGAAATAAAAGAAAAAGAAGCGCGTGAATCAGTTGAAGTTAAATTTTAGTTTTAATTCTAATTAAAATATAGGGGCGAAACTCTTTCGCTTTGCGGAAGAGTTTCATTCTTGATATATGAGTATATATAAACAAGCTGAATTAAATACCCATAAAACATGGCTGTTGATGTTTGGATTTTTTATATTCGTCATTTTATTGGGCTGGTTTTTTAGCTATTTACTTGATAGCAGTTTGATTTTAATAATTGCCGTGGTTTTTAGTGTTGCAACGAGCGTTAGTAGTTACTGGTATTCAGATAAGATAGTTTTGAGAATGGCGCGCGCCAAGTTGATTGAAAAAAAAGACAATCCAGAACTTTATAGGATTGTGGAAAATTTATGTATTACAGCTGGGCTTCCTTTACCAAAAATTTTTGTGATCAATGAATCTCAGCCAAATGCTTTTGCTACTGGTAGAGATGCTGAACATGCCGTGATTGCGGTTACAAAAGGACTTTTGGAAAAATTAGAAAGAATAGAATTGGAGGGAGTTATAGCACATGAACTTTCGCATATTGGAAATAAGGATATGCTTTTACAAACTATGATAGTTGTTTTAGTTGGAACAATCACTATACTTTCAAATTTCTTTTTGCGAATTAGTTTTTGGGGTGGTGGCCGTCGTGATTCTCGTGACTCTGGACAGCTTGGTTTGATTTTAATGGTTTTGGGAATTTTAGCGTCCATATTGGCGCCACTTGCTGCTACTTTAATAAAATTATCTGTTTCAAGGAAAAGAGAATTTTTAGCAGACGCAAGCGCCGCGCTTTTAACCCGTTATCCAGAAGGACTAGCAAAAGCGCTTGAAAAAATATCGCGTGATCCAAGTCCAATGAGGGTGGCAAATAATTCAACGGCGCATCTTTTTATTTCTTCGCCATTCAGGGGAAGACAGTCAAAAAGTTGGCTTACGAAATTATTTATGACACATCCGCCAGCAGAGGAGCGGATAAAAGCCCTCCGTGGTATGAAAGTATAAAATCAGTAAGAAATCTATTGATAAATTATAAATAATCAATTATATTAGTAATTGATAAGTATTGGTAAGCAAGGAGAGGTGGCCGAGTGGCTTAAGGCGCATGTTTGGAGTACATGTGGGGTTTTCCCCGCCAGGGTTCGAATCCCTGCCTCTCCGCCAATTTACAATTTCAGCCCTTTCAGCCTCGCCTACAGGCGAGGCGACCGCACCGCAGGTGCGTAAAACTTCCGAAAACTCTGAAATTCTAAATTGGCGGTACCTTTTTGGTTGAAATTCTAACCTTTTTTGAACAGAACCCCGACTAATCACGCGCCGAGCGCGTGGTGGCTCTGAACTTCCTTTTACGCTCGGAGAGCGTGGTAATTCAATCGGTGCGTTTCCGCTCGCCTCCGCTTCGCTACGGCGAAACAAAACAGAAA
>JAUVKU010000017.1 GCA_030596105.1 bacterium | reverse complement strand
AAGAAAAGCAAACATTATTATGGGATGATTTTTTCATTTGATTCAGAGTCTAAACAGGTGTCGAAAAAGAAAATAATTTCTACAGCAGGGTGTTTCGGTGATGGAGAAGCAAAAAGAGAAGATTTAAGAGATGTATTTTTTTCAGGAGGATTAAAAGTTGAGAATAACGAAGTTAGAGTATATGGAGGCATAGGAGATGCAGAGGCTGGCAGTAAAAAAGTCGGAAATTCATTGGAGGAGCTATTTTCATAAAGCATTAGTCGGGTGTTATTAGAGCGTGAAAAATAAACGCCTTTTTGGGGCGTTTTGTTTTTATTTTTAGCTATTATTAATTTTTACTTTCAAAGAATTTCTGGTATAATTTTAAAATAAAACCTTAAACAAAAACTATCAAAAGGTCCCTGACACCTTTTTTCTGACTACCATTAAAAATAAGAATGAATTATTAAAACACTTATCAAAAATTATAATTTTTAAAAATATTTTATATTAAATTTTAATGATGAAAAAACCAGAAATAATGAGCCCGGCCAGAGACTGGGCCAGCATTGAGGCTTGTAAAAATTATGCTGATGCTGTTTATTTTGGCACAACAGATCTGAGCTTAAGGGCGAAGGCCAACAATATCAGGCTCAGTGAATTGCCTCGATTTGTAAAAAAATGCCAAAAATACGGCCTCAAAACATATCTTACCTTAAATTGCACTCTCTATAATGACGATCTCAAAAAAGCGCAAAAAATAGTGAGAGAAGCAAAGGAAACAGGAGTGGACTCGCTTATTGTTTGGGATCCGGCGGCTATTGAAATGGCTAGAAAGGAAAAGATGCCTTTTTTAGTATCTACTCAAGCCAATATTTCCAATTGGCAGTCAGCCCAATTCTATAAAAATTTGGGAGCCAAAAGAATAGTTTTGGCCAGAGAAATGACACTGAAACAGATTATCCAATTAAAAAAGAAAGTTGATATTCAACTGGAGGTTTTTGTGCATGGAGCGATGTGTATGGCAATTTCGGGCAGGTGTATTCTCTCGGCGTATCTTTATGGTAAATCAGCAAACTGCGGCTCTTGCTCTCAGCCTTGCCGGCAAGAATGGATACTTTCTGACTCTCGGGGGCATAAAATATCAAATCAAGGGAAATATTTTATGAACTCAAAAGATCTTTGTATGATCGAGCATATTCCCGCGCTAATAAAAGCGGGTATCCACTCTTTTAAAATAGAAGGAAGGGGCAGAGATGCTAAATACATAGAAACAACAGCCAGATGTTATCGTGAGGCGGTGGATGCGGTAATTGAGGGCTCTTTTACTGCGCAAAAAGCGAAAGCATGGAAAAAGGAGCTGGAAAAGGTTTATAATAGGGGCTTTTCAACGGGATTTTATTTTGGCATTCCAGGGAAAGAAGGAATAAGCTATGATAAAGCTGATAATATCTCTCCGACAAAAAAGATCCAAATAGGAAAAATTTTGCATTATTGGCCCAAAATAAAGGTGGCTTCTGTAGCTTTGAGGCATAGAGGATTGAAATTGGGTGAAAAAATAGCAATACAGGGAAAAACAACTTTTTTGGAGCAAAAAATTAAATCTCTGCAAATTGAGGGGCAAGATGTCAAACGAGCTAAAAAAGGCCAAGAGGTAGCAATTAAAGTAAACAGCAGGGTAAGGCGAAATGATTATCTTTTTATAACTATCAACAAAAAATAAGGTTTTAAAAAACTTACAAATTGAAAAAATTTATAAATACAAAAAAATATGTATAGGCATACACAAATTGGATATTTACTAATTTTCGCATTGACTCTTTCGCTACTAACAATATTGTTCGCTATGATTGTTGATGGGTTTTTGCCCATTCTATTAACTATATTCTTTGCTCTATTGGTATGTCTAACATTATTCCCCTCTCTAACAATAGAAATAGACGAAACAAAACTTATTGCTAAATTTGGTTGTGGGATTATCAATAAAAAATTTATTTTAAAAGATATTGAATCATGCCATACTGTAAAAAATCCTTGGTATTATGGCTGGGGAATTCATTGGACTCCTTATGGTTGGTTGTATAATGTTTCTGGCTTTTTGGCTGTTGAAATAAAAATGAAAAATAATAAAAAATGCAGAATAGGCACAGACGAACCTGAAAAATTAGAACGCGCAATTACGCAAGCAATTAAATAAATTCTAACATCTTTAAGAATACGAAAAAAAATATATCGCTTAACAAAAATAAAAATTTTAGAAAAAACAAAAAAAGCTGGAAAAATCCAAAAAACAATCTCATAATATTTTTATGAAATTGTTTTGTTTGACACATAAAAATAAATTATATATTATAATGGGAAGTAAGAAGGCACATTAAAAATAAAAAATAGAAAAACAACAAAAAGGAAAGTGAAGAACGAATATGAAAAAAACGATGAAAGCAGTAGTGTTTGAAGGAAAAGGAAAATTAGTTATAAAAGAAATGCCTGTTCCAGAATTAGAAGACAGAGTTGTCCCTAAAAAATATGGGGGTTTTTTGAAAATTAGAAAAGAAGAACAAGTTAAATTAAAAGTAGTGGCAGCTAGTATTTGCGGAACCGACCTTGCTATCTTGAGAGTTCCAGCTGGACATAACGCGACATCAGGAGTAATTCTGGGACACGAGTATGTCGGGAAAGTACTGGAAATAGGAGATGAAGTTTCCAATGTCAAAATCGGAGATATGGTGGTTGTTGACCCAAATATCAAATGCGACAAATGTTGGCTCTGCAGAAATGATATGGCGTCCCTGTGTACGGATATGACTACTCTCGGAATATTTTGTCATGGCGGTTTTGCTGAATACAACATTGCTCCCGCCAAACAGCTTTTTAAAATTTCAAAAGACATGAAAATAGAAAAAGCTATTTTCTTTGAACCGCTCACTTGCGCTACTCATTGCTGGTCAAAACTTAATTTCAAATTAGGCGATTCTATTTTGATTTTCGGATCTGGGCCCATGGGCTGTTATTACATAGAATTAGCCAGACTAAACGGGGCAAACTTAATCATTGTTTCTGAGCCAAACGCATTCAGAAGAGAATTTGCCAAAAAAATGGGAGCAGATATAATAGTAAATCCCGTAGAAGAAAATCTAACAGAAATTATAAAGAAGCACACATCAAAAAATGGATGTTTTGGCGTAGATGTGGCTATTGACGCATGCGGTGTTCCTGAAGTGATAAATAGCGCGATGGATTTAGTAAGACCTGGTGGGAAAATCTCTACTTTTGGAGAACAAGATGTTACGAGAACAGCCGATAAGGTAAGTTTTACCAAGGTTACTCAAAAAGAACTTGAAATCTTTGGTTCTTATGTTTGCACCAGGAGTTCTGACCAAACAATAAATATTCTTGAAAGAGATGACTGCAATATAGAAAAACTCATTACTCATAAAATCCCATTAGATGAAATCCATAGAGGAATAGAGTTAATGATAAAAGGCAAAGCAATTGAAATCATAGTTTATCCTAATGGAATTTCAAACCAAAAAAAAGAAAAGGGGCAGACAAAATGAAATTAGCATTCAGCACAAACGCATACACTAATGGAAAATATACAATAATTGACGCTATAAACAAAATTGCTGACGCGGGTTATCGGGGAGTAGAAATTTTAGCTGATACACCATTGGTCTGGCCTTTTGATATTAGCAAAGAACAATTACAAGAAATAAAAAATGTATTGCGAAAACGAAACATTAATGTATCTAATGTTAACGCGTTTACTTGTTCTAATTATTGGCTAGAAAAAAAATGGACAAAAGGACAATCTCCGCCAGGATCAAATTTCGGACCTGTTTTTTGCGACTATGAAGAAGAATTTAGGCGACAAAGGATTGACTACACCAAAAAAGTTATTGATTTTACTGTTGCTATAGACGGCAGAGATATCAGCACTTGTTCAGGTGTTCTGCCTAAAAGAGGAAATAGAGCCTTGAGTTGGAAAAATATGCTAGATGGCTTGAAAGAAGTAGTATTTTACGCCGAGAAAAAAAATGTTCGCATAAATATAGAATACGAACCAGGACTTTTAGTGGGAAGTGGCGAGGAAGCATGGCAAGTCGTTCAAGAGATTAATTCTCCAAATTTTGGCTTAAATTTTGACATTGGTCATTCTTTTTGTTGCGATGAAAATGTAGTGGCGCTAATTCAGAAATTTACTGAAAAAATTCATACCGTTCACATAGAAGATATTGGCGTTGATGACAAAGGAAGACCCGTCCACTATCATCTAGTCCCAGGACAAGGCACGATGCCCTTAAAAAAAATCTTTCAGACATTAAAAAATATTGAATATCAGGGATGGTATATTGTGGAACTTTATACTTACTTCAAAAAGCCAGTATATGCTACAATAGAATCAATGAAATATTTGAAAAACTTGAAAAAGAATTAAGCTTGCCATAAGCAGGCTTTTTTATTTGATTTGACATTTACTTAAATTTTCTATATATCTATTTAGATAAGGTCTTTAACAATAAAATATGAGTGGAGAACGAAAAAATGGCTATTCACATAAAAAATAAGGAATATAGAAATGAATTTGATTTTGGATATACGCCTATTGTCAAAATTGGAGAGAGCGACGACACGGGCATAGAATTGGGAATACGAGTTCTCAAACCGTTTGAAAAATATGAAAGTGCTGAATCAGATAAAGAAATTTGCGCGCTTCTTTTGAATGGCAAGGTTAACTTTAATATTGAAAATCTTGCTCTTTATTATCAAGCGAGCAGAAACAGTGTTTTTAATCAAGAACCTGTTGGGTTTACAGTATCTAAAAATACTAATGTCTGCGTTGAAAATCTTGAAACGATTACAAGGTTAATTGAAATTAAAACTTTAAATCCGCGCAATTTTAAACCCCAATATATATTTCCCCGTAATGTAAAAATTGAAGAGCGTGGCAAAGAGCTCTTAGGAAATACTGCTTACAGATTAGTAAAAACTATATTTGATAAAAAAAATGCGCCAGATAGCAATTTGGTAATTGGCGAAGTAATTAATCTGCCAGGCAAATGGTCAAGCTATCCCCCGCATCATCATCCTCAGCCAGAAATTTATTTCTACCAATTTGAACCAAAACAAGGTTTTGGATTTGCCCAGATAGGAGATAAAGTGGTCAAAGTTCAAGATAATGATGCGATAAAAATTCTAGATGGAGCAGACCATCCTCAAGTTGCAGCACCTGGATATGTTATGTGGTATTTGTGGGTAATAAAACATTTACCGAATAATCCTTATTTGGGATTTGAATACGATTTAGAACATGAATGGTTATTAAATGAAAAAGCGAAAATTTGGCAACCAAAAAAAAGGAGATAAAAAATGACAAAACTAACAAGCGCTCAGATGATTGTGAGATATTTAATAAATGAAAAGATTCCGTATGTTTTAGGAATTTTTGGACATGGAAATATCCAATTAGGCGAAGCGCTGAAGGAACAAGAAGATAAAATTAAATTTATTCAAGTCAAACATGAACTAAACGCTGTTAATATTGCTATATCTTACGCAAAAATAACAGGAAAACCATTAGCAGTTACTTCTTCTGTTGGTCCTGGAACTACTAATTTAGTCACTGGGGCTGCGGCAGCCAGAGTTAACCGACTACCGGTATTACTTCTTCCAGGTGATGTTTTCGCAGGAAGAACAGGAGAAGTTCTTCAACAGATTGAAGGAAATCATGTTTCAGATGAAATGGCGTCAGATACCTTAAAACCCGTTTCAAAATATTGGTTCAGACTAACTAGGCCAGATCAAATTTGCCAGGAATTACCACGAGCTTTTGAAGCAATGCTTGAACCGGGAGATCAGGGACCGGCAACAATTTGTCTTCCAATGGATGCGCAAGCCGAAGCATTTGATTATGATATGGATACTTTGTTAAAACAAAGAGATGAAAAATGGGAAAGAATTACTCCCGACCAAAGAGCAATAAAGAGAGCGGTTACGGCTATACATAAATCCAAAAGACCCATAATTATTGCTGGCGGAGGAGTAAAATATTCTCAAGCGTGGAAAGAATTGCGTGATTTAGCTTATTTTCTTTGCGCTCCAGTAGTTCATACTCATGCTGGGAATGGTGCTATGTTGTGGGACGACGCATTAAACGCCTACACAATTGGGCCAGACGGTAGCTTATGCGGAAATAATCTTGCTGAAAAAGCGGATTTAGTAATCGGAATAGGAACTAGATATATGGATTTCACTACCCAAAGCGAAACATTGTTTGGCAGAGGAACGCAATTTATAAACATTAATATCTGTGGATTTGATTTAGGCAAAGAGAGGGCGATAAAACTTTGGGGAGACGCAAAATGCGGATTAAGAATGCTTCTCAAAGAATTAGCAGGACCCGATTCCTCATTTTCAATTAAAAAACGCTATTGGCAAAAACACCAGGAATATTTTGAAGAGATTAGCCATGAGAGAAAAAAATGGCAAAAAATCGTTGAACAGGTTACCCTTGAAGAATGTTATCCAATGACACAAGCAAGAGTAATTGGAATTTTGAACGATTTAGCTGATAGAAAGGCTGTGGTGGTTTCTGCTGCTGGAAGTCTACCTGGACATCTTCTGAGATTTTGGAAAAACATAGACCCTTCTCATCAAGCGTATCATTCAGAATATGGCTATTCAACGATGGGTTATGAAATTCCGGGCGGAATAGGAGTGAAATTAGCTGATTCTTCAAGAAATGTTTATGTATTGATTGGTGACGCTAGCTTTTTAATGCAACCTCAGGAGATTGTTACAGCGGTTCAAGAAAAAATTGTTATTACTATTTTAATAGTAGATAATCATGGACCACAAGTAATAAGAAATCTGCAAAAAGGCACTGGATTTCAGGAATTTGGAAACGAGTTTAGATTTAGAGACGCAAATGAAAAATTGGAGGGCGAATATCTTCCAATTGATTTTGTCAAAATCGCTCAAGGAATGGGAGCAAAAGGAATTTTTGCTGATACTCCAGAAACATTAGAAAGAGCATTGGAAGAGGCAAAAAACAACATAGATGGACCAACCGTAATTCATGTCAAGGTTGAGCCGGGAAGAAAATTTCCACCAGGTTACAATTCATGGTGGGATGTTCCAAGACCCGAAATTTCAGATAGAAAAGAAATGAAAAAACAGCTTAAAGAATATCGCAAAATAAAAGCTAAAAAACAAACAATAAGATAAAATAATAAATATAAAAGCAAAACGCTGTTTAACTATTTTAATATAGACAGCGTTTTTTTATTTTCAAACGAAAAAAAAGGTTCTGCGAGCAAAACGAGCAGGTTCTTATTTGACAATACTTTTATTTCTTTTAAGATAAAATATAAAGCAGTTCATTAAAAACGGAGACTCGCCTACGCTCCTACGGGAGCTATTGCGTGACAAAGAAAAATGGAAAGAATAAAAAACTATATTGATGGAAAATGGATTGAATCAGAAGCAGATGAATTTTTGAATATAGAAAATCCGAGCACTGGAAAAATTTTAGCCGAAGTTCCGATTTCAACAAAAGAAGAAATTGATTTTGCGGTTTTATCCGCAAAAAACGCTTTCTCAAAATGGAAAGAATTACCAGTAACAGAACGAATAAGGTATTTATTTCGACTTAAAATTTTGTTAGAACAGCATTTTGATGAGATAGCCAAAATTACTACCATGGAAAACGGAAAGACATTAAAAGAGTCAAAAGGAGACACTAAACGGCTATTAGAAAATGTTGACGCATCTTTCGGAATTCCTTCTTTAATCCAGGGAAATATCCTGCAAAATATCGCGAATGGAATTGATGAATACTTTATCAGGGAACCATTGGGTGTATTCGTCAATATCTCGCCCTTTAATTTTCCGGGAATGATACCCTTCTGGTTTTTGCCTTATGCTGTTGCTTGCGGAAATACTTTTATCGTAAAACAGTCAAGCGTAACACCTTTGACAATGACCCGAATTTTTGAACTTATTGATGAATCTGATTTTCCTGACGGGGTATTAAATCTTGTTCAAGGAGATAGAAAAATTGGAGATTATTTAATAGAGCATCCTGATGTACGCGGAGTTTGTTCCGTAACCTCAACTCCTGTTGCACAACATATACACGAAAAATGTGGCAAGCATGGAAAAAGAATGATTTGTCAGGGAAGCGCCAAAAATTTTTCAATAATAATGGAAGACGCTACCCTACCAAAAGCCGTAGACGGAAGTATAAGTTCTTCATTCGGAAACGCAGGAGAGAGATGTTTAGCCAACGCTAATATTATTGTAGTGGGCAATATTTACGACAAATTTCTAAAAATGATCCTTAAAGCCGCTTCTGAAATTAAAGTAGGTTACGGCTTAGAGCCCGATGTTACTATGGGTCCTGTTATTTCTGAAAAAGCCAAAATCAGAATTGAAGGATATATTCAAACAGGAATAGATGAAGGAGCAGAACTTGTAATGGACGGACGAAATACAAAGGTAGAAAAATATCCTCTTGGACATTATTTAGGACCTAGTATTTTTACCAATGCAAAACCAGAAATGAAAATAGCCAAAGAAGAAATTTTCGGCCCCGTGATGAATATTATCAGAGTTGAAACATTAGAAGAGGCTATTAAAATGATAAACAATCAGAATGAGCTTGGAAATGCATCAAGTATTTATACTTCATCTGGAAAAAGCGCTCAAAAATTTGCTAGAGAAGTAGACTGTGGCAATATCGGAATTAATATCGGAGTAGTAGGACCTATTGCCTTGTTCCCCTTTTGTGGAAAGAAAAAATCATTTTTCGGAACTTCGCACGGTCAACTGCCAGATGTTTTAGAATTTTTTACAGATAAAAAAGTCGTAATTACTCGGTGGTGGTAAAATGATAGAAGTTTTATCTTGCGGAACCATAATGGCAGACATTTTAGCGGTCGCACTAGATAAAATCGCTGAACCCGGCGAAGTAGTTTATTTAGAGCGAGAAATAAAAACCCGAATAGGCGGACACCCCATTAATGTTGGAATTGATTTAATAAAAATGGGAGCAGATCCACAAAAGATTGGAATAATTGCCGCACTGGGAAAAGGAATGTTTGGTAATTACACAAAAAAAATAATTAGCGAATACAAAATCCAAACCTTTTTTCAGGAGATTGAAAACACAGATACTGGTAAAAATATAATTTTAGAATTAGAGGGAGAAGACAGAAGATTCCATATTGACCCAGGAGCCAATTGGTATTTAGACCCAAAATTTGTAAAGAAAAAAATCAGGGAACTCTCCCCAAAATTTTTTTGTGTAAGGCCGGGTTATTGCGGGATTGATTTATACCTCAAAGAAATTTTTAAAGAAGTGAAAAATCAAAATTCATTTTTATTTCTTGATATAATGAAGCCCCACCCTAAAAGACCAAAAAATTTTGTTTTTCCAGTTTTGAATTTTGTGGATGCGATTCATTGCAATGAGAGAGAAGCAATGATTATCACAAGCAAACCCAACCCTGAAAAAGCTGTTAAAGAACTTCTAAGACAAGGAGTAAAAACGATATTTTTAACCAAAGGAAAAAAGGGCGCGGAACTAATTACTGACAACTTCCAAATTACCCAACCAGGATTCAAGGTAAAAACTATTGACGCTACTGGCTGTGGAGACGCTTTTTGCGCAGGTGTGATTCATAAATTGATTGAATACGATGAATGCAAAGATATTAGAAATTTATCGAAAGAAAAATTGAACGAATTATTGACATATGCACAGGCAACAGGAGCATCAGCTTCTACGGGCATCGGCTGTACAGAGGAAGTTTCAAAAGCAAAAATAAATAAAATTTTGCAAAAACAAAGGAGAAAGAAAAAATGAAAATAACTTTTATGGGAACTGGAGCGGCTGAAGCTATTCCTGCTATTGGATGCCAATGCCTACATTGTCGGGAAGCAAGACTAAAAGGCGGAAGAATGGCGAGAAAAAGAAGTTCTGTTTTAATAAAATTGAAAGACGCGAACATTCTTTTGGATTCTCACCCTGAAATACAACAGACCCTCAACAAATACAACATCAATGATATTAAAGCAATATTTCTCAGCCATAGACATTTTGACCACACTTCTGGTTTGCATGAATTTAAATTTTGGAACAAAACAATCAACTTTTATGGAGGGAAAGATGTTATCCCCATAGCAAAAAAATATGTGAAATCCGAAGAAAGGAAAATTAACAAAAACTTTCATTTTTACGAATTAAAAGATAAGCAAGCGGTCAATCTAAAAAATCTCAAAATAATTCCTTTTGAGGTTGAACATAAAGTTCCTACTTTTGGATTTTTATTTGAGGAAAACGGGAAAAAATTAATGCATTTTAGCGATTCTACTGCAAGGCTTAGTTATTGGCAGATTGAACAAATGCAAAAAGCAAATATAGTAGTTTTTCATACTACTACTTATGATAAAATCGCTAGCGATCATATATCAGTGAAAGATGTGCTTAACTTGATCTCTCGTTACAAAATTGAAAATATAGTTTTAACCCATATAAATCACACAAATCTGACCCATCAGAAATTAGTCAAAAAACTTTCCCCATATAACAACATTGTTGTTGCTTATGACGGACTGGAAATTACAATATAAAAAGAAAAAACAAAATAAAATCGCCAAAAAGGCGATTTTTTAATATAATAAAATAAAAATAATTAAAAAAATATGGAATATAAAATAAAACCCGCTTTATTAATTATAGATTTACAAAATTGCTTTGTTTCAAAAAAGGGTTCTTTTGGTAAATTGGGCTATAAAATAAGCAAATATCAAAAAATAGTTCCCATGGCCAGCAAAGCTTATGACAAAGCTAAATCTTTGGGAATACCAGTTATTTTCACTGTGGCGGTCAGAAAAAAATCAGGCGCTGATATGTTTAGTAAGACACACCAGATATTACCCAAAAAAAGATCAGAAAAATGTCCAATTTCTCATTTTTTAATCCATTTCTATTTCCCCTTTACAAATTCCACACATTGCTTGACAAAGAGAAAAAAATATGCTATTTTAAGTATGTTGAATTGAAAAGCCGTGAACAATGAATAATACGGCTTCACGGGGAGACAAAACCACGAAAACTATTTATATGAGAATACATTTTAAATAATTCGCGGAACTGACACAATCTCCTTATATTTTCAAGGAGATTTTTTGTTAAATAAATTATAAATATGAACAATCAAGCAACACAAAGAAGAGGAGGATATAGAAAATTTTCTGGGGGTAGAAAATTTGGACACTCAAAAAGAGGTGGCGGATTTCGTAATGGAAATTCCCGATTCGGAGGAAGAAGAAATGGATTAAAAAATGAGAAATTGGACATTTTTTCTTTTATAAATAAAACAACAGCAACGGCATCGCAAACTCAAGAAAAGGTATTTATACCAGAACATTCATTTGCGGACTTTAAACTAAATTCTAAATTATTAGATTCTATTCAAGAAAAAGGATATGCCGACCCAACCCCAATTCAAGATAAAATCATTCCCATTGTTCTTCAAGGAAAAGATGTGGTTGGACTTTCAAATACTGGAACTGGAAAAACAGACGCTTTTCTTATTCCGCTTATTGAAAAAATATTACAAAATTCAAATGAACAAATTCTTATTGTAACCCCCACCAGAGAACTTGCTCCACAAATAGAAGAAGCACTCAAAAGCATCACAAATCAAATGCGCATATCTTCTATAACATGTGTAGGCGGAGAATATATAAGAATGCAAATTAGAAAATTAAAATATAAAAATAATTTTATTATCGGCACTCCCGGACGCCTTCTTGATTTAGTAAAACGAGATTCTCGTATGCTAAATGGCATCCACACAGTAGTTCTTGATGAAGCAGATAGAATGCTTGATATGGGCTTTATAAACGATATTCGGCTTTTAATGGAGAGCGCTCCAAAAGAACGACAAACACTTTGTTTTTCCGCGACTATGTCAAAAAAGATAGAAGAGCTTATCAATGATTTCTTAAAAAATCCAATCACGATTTCAGTGAAAACAACAGAAGCTCCAAGAAATATTGAACAAAAAGTTCTGCGAGTTGGCAACTCAAACAAAATAGATATGCTACACGACTTATTGCAAGAGAATAAAGAATTTAAAAAAGTTTTAGTATTCGGAAGAACAAAACGAGGAGTAGAAAGTTTATCACGCGCATTAACGCAACGAGGAATAAAAGTAGAATCTATTCATAGCGACAAAACTCAATCTCAACGAAAACGAGCACTATCAAGCTTTAAAAAAAATCAAATACAAACCTTGGTGGCAACTGATGTTGCGGCGCGCGGATTAGACATTGACAATGTAACGCATGTTATTAATTACGAAATTCCAGAAAGCTATGATGATTACATTCATAGAATTGGAAGAACTGGTCGCGGAACTCAACTAGGAAAAGCTTTAACATTCATTAATTAAGCAACAAACCTAATAACAAAAGATCGCCAAGCAGGCGATTTTTTGTTATAATAAAATAAAGGTCGAAAGCTATTAAACATTAAACCTATATTTAATATACAAAAATATGAAAAATACATTAAGCATATTATTACTTGCTCTTGCAATAATATCTACGACAGCATTTGTCGCATTTGCACAAAATGTTGAAGAAATAACAACAAGCGACACCCCAACTCTTTACTCCCCCGTTACCAATGTAAACAACAGTGATGACAATGCCAACGACGACGATAATAAAAATGGAATTGAGCCAATAGGTGCTATTGCTGATGACTTTGAAGTTTCACCAAACGAACAAATACATTCAAATATAGAGATAATACTTGAAAAACCAATAAGCGATTCGTCAGGAAATAATGGAATAAATTATGAAAAAGTTCAATGGATATATGATGATGATTCTGAAGGAGATAAAAAATACATAAATACAAACAGAATCTATATCAAAACAAGTGGAGAAGTTGCTCCAGAAGTTCAATCAGCAATAACTGATTTAAGAATTAAACCTTTAGAAATTTTTAGCCCCATTCTTTCGGAAGTTGAAAATCTTATGATAAGCCCTGAAATTGTAAATGATAAAGTTATTTATAATCTAAAAGCAAAAGATATTGGTAAACCAATTTTTAGAACAGATGAAATGATTGAACCGATATTTGACCTAAGAATTAGCAAACCAGTAGAATTTAGATTAACTGATAAAAAAATAATTGTGAACGATGAACAAGTAATTGAATACAAAGAAATTATTGGAAAAGGCGAAGTTGTTCCTCCCGTAGAAATAGAAATTGATTCCGCAATCACTGATGGCAAAACGCATAATTTTAAAATAACCCCGAGACAAGAGTCGGCTGAATTTAAATTCATTTACAGAGAAAAGGAAGTAACGATGCCAATTTATTCTGACTTCAAGATTGAAAATAAAAAATTACACATTGTTCACAATGAAAAACCGCATAACTTAGAAGTGCTACCTTCTGAAATATATTCTGGAGTGTATAACGCTATTGAAAATAATCCCAAAATTGTTCTTAAATCTTTAGATTTAAAAATTGAAAACGACAAACCAATTTATGACCTGAGGGTCAAAGAACCATTCAAGTTGTTTGGATTTATTCCGATGAATATAAATAGTAGATATGTTGTTGATCCTGTTATCGGAAAAATAGTCAAAGAAGAAAGACCTTGGTACGCCAGACTAGGAATATCAAACCCCTTAAGCCAGTATGGACAGCTATGGCAATAGAAAAATTGATTTTGTTAAATCACAAAAAATCGCCAAGCAGGCGATTTTTTGTTATAATAGAATAAATAATTATTATTAAACAGCGGATCTAACTATTAAAAAAAGGGAAATATGAAACAAACAATACAAAATCTAACTAAAGCATTTATTGGCGAATCGCAAGCAAGAAATCGCTATTCGTTTTACGCAAAAGTCGCCAAAAAAGAAGGCTACGAACAAGTCGCTAATATTTTCATAGAAACAGCAGAACAAGAAAAAGTTCACGCCAAAAGATTGTTTGAACATATCCAAGAATTAAAAAAGAAAATTGAAAACAATGACTTGTCAGAAATAAAAACAGAAGCAGTGGCTCCAACAATATACGACACTACAATAGAAAACTTAAAATCTGCTATTGCTGGTGAGCATTATGAAAACACAGAAATGTATCCTGAATTCGCTAAAACCGCAGAAGAAGAAAACTTGCCAGACATAGCTAAAAGATTTCATTCAATCGCAAAATCAGAAAAACATCACGAAGAAAGATATAAAAAATTATTAACAGAAATAGAAGCTGGCTCTGTATTTAAAAAAACGCAAGAGACTACTTGGATCTGCCGTGAATGTGGCTATATTCATACTGGATTAGAAGCCCCAGAAAAATGTCCGTCTTGTGATCACCCACAAGCATATTATCAAGTTCAATGCGAAAATTACTAATTAGTTAAAATTCTTAATTACTAACCATTAAAATAATCTTATGAAAAATATAGACGAAATTTTTAACCACATCAAAGAATTAAAAAAACAACAGCGTCCTATTATGGAAACATATCGCGAGATGTTAGAGGATTCTGATGAATATCAAGAAATTACTGAAAAATTAAAAACTTTTAAAATTAAAAAAGCGCAGATTGAAGAAAATGTTAAGGGAAAATTAAGAACAGAATTTGATAAACTTGATGGAATCAAAAGAGACATTGAAACACATAACATTCTTTTAAGCGATGCGGCTTTAACAAAATTAATGAAAGGAGAAAAAGTGGAAATAATTGACGAATATCAGAATAAATACGAGCCAGAATTTAATGTAAAATTTAAAAAAGCTTAAAAAA
>JAUVKU010000038.1 GCA_030596105.1 bacterium | reverse complement strand
ACCTCATGTTCTCTTTACTCAGCCAGTTATAGATCATTATCCATTTATGGAAAGGGATGGCTGGGAAGCAATACTAGGCTTCTGTGGAAATAATGTTTGCGACATAGAAGAAACATTTGAGAGCTGTTATCAAGATTGTTTAGATCAAGGAATTGAAAAATATTTTCCATATTATAAATATTCTGGGGGAGAAAAATACCATCCAACTAGTTTTTATTTTGATAATGACGTTGATGTTGAAAATAATGAAGAGAATTATATGAATGAACAAGGAGACTGGACAAAACCTTATGTCTACGCTCATACAGTAGAAGATGAAAATTATTTGACAATTCAGTATTGGAAGTATGAAGTGTATAGTGAATATGGGTTTTTAGGTCTTTTAGACCACGGACACGATTGGGACTCTACTATTTTTGTTGTTTTCGATAAAAATAATTTAAATTATCCATCTGAAGTTCGTTTTGCAAGGCATTACTTTATTAAAGATTATTCATGGAATGAAATAGAAAGGATACCTGGCACACATCATCCCATCGTCTATGTCGCAAAAGGAAGTCACGGGGGCTATCATTCTGAAGATGTGGGAGATTTTGATGATTTTGAGTCGGGAGGATTAACATATAATCCAAATTCTTTTAATCAATATATTGTTGGTAATTGCATTGAGGAAACATTAAAAGAAATCAATGGAGAAGAAAAACAATTCTGTTTAGTTAGAAACGAGATATTAAGAGGAGATGCACAGAATGAACCAGCTAATGGATATTGGGCAAATGAATTTGGCATTGGCAATAAGGCTCCATGTCCATGGAAACCCGAAGATGCTCCATTTTGGTCAGGACCCAGATGGAACCAAACCCGCCCAATAGGAGTTGAAAATGTTTTAGAATTCGGCACCGCTTGCCCAGCTGATTTGCACATCTATGACCCGCAAGATAGGCATATCGGAACAAACTACGAAACAAACGAACCAGAAATAGAAATTCCAGATGCGATTTTCAGACAGCAAGGCGAAAAGCAATATATTATGATCCCCAATCCAATTAAAGGAGATTACAGGGTTGAAATAATTGGCACAGATGACGGAGAATATGATTTTACAATGATTGCTTCAGAAGATATGAAATTGATTGAGATACAGGAAAAAGAAAATATTTCTATTACCAAAGATGAAGTTCAAGCTTTTACCGTCATAGGGCTTTGGGAAACACCAAGAGAAATCAAAGAAAAAACAATTGATGATTTGGAATTGATTGAAAACAATGATAAAATTATTAAAAGGAACATTCAAAGAGCTATTGGTTATATCAATAAATCTCTCAATGAAAAATACTGGATTGATGATACTCATTTAGATTCAAAACAAGGAAGAAAAGTTTTTACTTATGAGTTAAGAGCAGTAACGCGTTTGAAATTATTGGAAAGATTGATTGATGACAATCAATCTTTAGATATTATTAAGAATGTAGCTAAAAAATTGACCAAAGCAGATTATCTTTTAGCAGAAACAATACTTAATGAGACAAAAAAGATAGACATAGAAAGCCATCGTTTTAAGAGAATAATTAAAAGATTTATTGCTAAAGCTGAAAAAGAATTAATAAAAGCAAAGCAGGATTCGGAGAATAATAAACCAGGAAAATCAATCGTTCATTCTAAAAAATCATGGTTTTACTCTCAAATGGCAATTAAGTTTATTGATAGATAATAAGATAATTATTTTAACAAAAAATAATATGAAAAATATAGTTTTATTTAAAAAAATACCGAGGGAGAACAAGGTGGCTTATTTAATCTCTCTCGGGATGGGGGTTGGAATGGGAGTTTTGATGGGGGCCATTAGAAGTTCTTTTTTTGATACATCTTGGTCTTATACTGAAAGCAGCATCCCTACATTTATTATGGTTGCGCCAATCACCATTGCCACCATAATTCTTTTATTGATATTATCTAAATGGTTTTCCGTTGTCAGAGAAGACATCAAAATAAAGCTTAAATGCATAGCTTTAATGTCAATTATATATATATATATATATACTATATATGATGTTATTGTTCTCAATCAAGAAGCAGTGTTGTTTTTTATTGCGAATCCATTAAAGATCATCGCAGCATTTATAATGCCTCTTTTTTTGTATTTTTTGGGCATTACGGTTATGCTTTTTGACCCAACAGTGTCTTTATTCTCACCGCTTATATACTCAGGCATATTCATCGTCATTATCGCTTATTTAGCAACAAAAGGAATAACAAATCTACGAAGAAGAATTATCTCGTCTTTTTTAATCGGACTTTTCATTTATATGATCGCAATTTTTCCTTTTATTATGTCTTACATGTCTAGTTGGTAATATGAAAAACATAGTTTTATTTAAAAAGATACCGAGAGAAAACAAAATGGCTTATTTGGTTTCAGTTGGGATGGGGGGGTGGTTTGTAAAAATATACAAAAAAAGATAAGATGAAATATATTTTAAAAAATAAAGAAAAAATATGAATGGACCTAAAATAAAAGTAATAGGTGTGGGCGGAGCTGGTTCTAATGCTGTTTCGCGAATGGCAAAATGTCAGATTAAGGGCGTTGATTTAGTTGTTGTTAATACAGATGTTCAAGATCTTAAGAAGGCAAAAGCTGATCAAAAAATTCGTATTGGTGGAAAGATTACTAAGGGTTTGGGTACTGGAATGAATCCTGAGATTGGACGCCAAGCAGCAGAAGAAAATAGAGAAGATCTTGAGAGAGTTTTGAAAGACGCTGATATGGTTTTTGTTGCTTGTGGCCTAGGGGGTGGAACGGGTTCTGGCGCTTCACCAATTATTTCTAAAATTGCTAAAGAATCTGGAGCATTAACAATAGCTGTTGTTACAAAGCCTTTTGTTTTTGAGGGGAATCAGAGAATGAAAATAGCTCAAAAAAGTTTGGAAGAATTGAAAGGCGAGGTAGATACTTTATTGATTATTCCCAATGATAAGATTCTTTCTAATGTAGACGAAAATACAACTTTTATAGATGCTTTTTGGATGTGCGATGAGGTTTTGCGTCAGGCAGTACAGGGAATTTCTGATTTGATTGTTCTTCCCGGTATAGTTAATGTTGATTTTGCTGATGTTAAATCTATTATGAAAGCTTCTGGGTCAGCTCTTTTTGGAATGGGAACAGCGAAAGGAGAAAGGGCTATTGAAGAAGCTGTAAATTGCGCTATAAATTCTCCATTGTTGGATTTTTCAATTCAAGGAGCAAAAGGAGTTCTATTTAATGTTAGTGGAGGCAAAGATTTGAGTCTTAGTGAAATAGACGAGGCAGCCAAAATGATTACTAAGAATGTTGACCCTAAGGCAAAAGTTATTTTTGGGGCTGTTTATGACAAAAATCTTCAGCAGGGAGAGGTTAAAGTTACAGTTATTGCCACGGGCTTTGATGACTAGCGGGTGTGCCTATAAGATTTATTTGAATTGTTAAGCGATGTGCTTATTTCTGAAAATTTATAGTTGACAATTAGTTAGTGGCTATAAACAGTTGATTTTGTCTGTGGATAACTAATAATTTTTGTTGATTTGCGGGGTTTGACCCCGTTTTTTTATTAAGTTAAAATATATAAAGATACATTTATATTCTATTAAATTTTGAAATTATGGTTGTAAATAAAATTACTAAAATAAAAAAGAGAAATGGCGAGATAGTTGATTTTGAGCAAGAAAAAATCACCAAGGCCGTTTATAAAGCTATTACTTCTACTGGCGAAGGAAACGGTGGTCGTTCTACAAAGCTTTCAAATAAAATAATAGATATTTTAAATCGTAGGTTTAAGGCTGATGAGATTCCAGTCGTTGAACAAATTCAAGATATTGTTGAAGAGGTTTTGATTTTAGAAAATTTAGTTGAAACAGCTAAAGCATTTATTATATATCGTGAGCAAAGAAGAAGAATAAGGGAGTCAACTATAATAACTGATGAGTCAACTGAAATAGTTGACAGGTATTTACAAGAACTTGATTGGCAAATTCATGAAAACGCTAATATGACTTATTCTTTGCAAGGGTTGAATCAATATATTGTTTCAGCTGTCGCAAAAAAGTATTGGATGAACAAGATATATCCAAAAGAAATAAGAAATGCGGCCATAGATGAGGAATTTCACATTCATGATTTAGAGAGCATAAGCACGTATTGTTGTGGTTGGGATCTTTACGATTTATTACAACGCGGTTTTAGGGGTGTGCCAGGGAAATTAGAATGTAAACCTCCAAAGCATTTTAGAACAGCCTTGGGTCAATTAGTGAATTTCTTTTACACTCTTCAGGGTGAGAGCGCTGGTGCTCAAGCTATGTCAAATCTTGATACATTACTTGCTCCTTTTATCCGTTATGATGGATTAAGTTATGTTCAGGTGAAGCAGGCGATGCAAGAATTTTTGTATAATTGTATGGTGCCTACTAGAGTTGGATTTCAAACCCCGTTTTTAAATGTTAGTTTGGATATTAAACCGCCCAGTTTTTTAGCAAAACAACCAGTGCTTATAGGCGGTAAGCCACAAGATGAAACTTATGGTGAATTTCAGGAAGAAATGAATACATTCATCAAAGCATTCTATGAAGTTTTAATGGAAGGGGATGCAAAAGGACGGCCATTTACTTTTCCAATCCCAACCGTCTCTATCACGAAAGATTTTGATTGGGATAATCCAGCTTTAGACGCTATGTGGGAGGCAACAGCAAAATATGGAGTAAATTATTTTTCAAATTTTGTGCGGTCAGATATGGATCCAGAGGATTTTAGGTCAATGTGTTGTCGTTTGAGATTATCTAATAAAGAGCTTTATAAAAGAGGGGGTGGGCTTTTTGGGAGCCAACCATTGACTGGTTCAATAGGCGTAGTAACTGTTAATCTTCCTCGCATTGGTTATCTTTCTAAGACCAAAAAAGAATTTTTTGATAGGTTGGCGAAAACAATGAATATGGCAAAAGAAAGTTTGGAAATTAAAAGAAAGGCGATAGATACTTTTATGGATAAAGGGTTGTATCCATATTCTAAATTTTATTTAGATTCAGTTAAAAAGATAAGGGGTTCTCATTTTGGAAATCATTTTTCAACAATTGGCTTAGTTGGGATGAATGAAATGCTTTTGAATTTTATCGGAGATGATGTCGGCTCTAAGAGAGGCAGGAAATTTGCGCTTGAAGTTTTAGATTTTATGAATAAGCAATTGATAAAATATCAAAAAGAAACAGGTAGTCTATACAATCTTGAGGCAAGCCCAGGAGAAGGAACAAGTTATCGACAAGCTAAGATAGATAGGAAAAAATATCCAGATATTATTACATCAGGAACTAAAAAGGTGCCGTATTATACGAATTCAACACAATTGCCAGTGAGTTACACAGATGACATTTTTGAGGCGCTTAAACTTCAAGACGATTTACAATGCGCTTACACGGGTGGCACAGTCTTACATCTTTTTTTAGGAGAAAAAATTTCTGATATTCGGATAGTGAAAGATTTAGTTAAAAAGATTTTTAGTAAATTTAGCTTGCCATATATTACTTTTAGTCCTACTTTTTCAATCTGTCCTGTTCATGGTTATCTTACGGGAGAACATTTTCAATGCCCGAAATGCACCATAAAACAACCTTGCGAGGTTTATTCAAGGGTTATAGGTTATTATCGTCCCGTTACTCAATGGAACGAAGGAAAACAGGCGGAATATCATAAAAGAAAGGCATATAAGATAAAAAAATCTCAAATAGTTTAAGTTATTCTGAAGCTCGTCTTAAAACGAGCTTCACTTTTATGGCAATAATTGGAGGACTTCAAAAAAATACGGTTATTGATTATCCGGGCAAGATTGCTTGCACAGTTTTTTTTATTGGTTGCCCTTTTCGTTGTCCTTTTTGTCATAATCCAGAACTTGTTTTACCAGAACAGACAAAAAATCAGCCAATAATTTTAGAAAAAGATTTTTTTGATTTTTTGAAAGAACGACAGGGATTGCTTGATGGAGTTGTTTTATGCGGAGGGGAGTCGACAATATATAGTGATTTGTCTGATTTTATAATAAAAGTTAAAGAAATGGATTTTTTAGTGAAATTAGACACGAATGGTTCAAATCCAAAAATGCTTAAGCAATTATTTGAAGCTAATTTGATTGATTATGTGGCAATGG
>JAUVKU010000070.1 GCA_030596105.1 bacterium | reverse complement strand
AAAAATTTAGAATACTTCATTAAATCTATTATTATTGTATCCTTTTTTTTCTAAAAAGCGAAAAATAACAATTTCGCTAAATCAATATTTTCTGGTAAAATATGTTAAATATCACATCAATCTAAAAAACATTACTTATGAATTCTTTATATGTTATTAACGCAAAAGGAGAAAAAGAAATATTTTCGCGAAGCAAAATATATAGATCGACAAAAATAGCTGGCGTGTCATCAAAACAAGCCCAAGAAATCGCTATAAACATTGAAGAACAGGCTTTTCCAGGAATTAAAACATTGGAAATTTTTAAAAAAGTCCAGAAATTACTCCGTGAAAAGAATTCTAAATTTGCGTTAAAATTTTCATTAAAAAACGCGATGAAAAAATTGGGGCCGACTGGATTTCCTTTTGAAAAATACATTGGGTGTGTTTTAAAAGAAAATGGATTTGAAATAAAAATCAACCAATATCTACCTGGCAGATGCGTTTCTCGCTACGAAATAGACTTCTTAGCTCAAAAAGAAAATTTAGTATATATAGGTGAGTGTAAATATCGCACACTCTCAGGAGAAAGAATTGGCTCAAAAGAAGCCTTGGCAAACTATGCTCGTTTTTTAGACATTCTTAATGGTCCATATTTTAAAACAAAAAGATACCGAAACTTTAGAATAAAAACAATGATGGCGACAAACACAAAATTCACAAAGAGAACAATGGAATATTCCAAATGTATGAATGTTAATCTTTTAGGATGGAAATGTCCAAAAAATAATGGACTGGAATATTTGATAGAAAACCAAAAACTATATCCTATCACTATCCTTCCCTCTCTCAAAAAAAATCTAAAAAATGTTCTTGTTTCAGAAAAAATAATGCTTGTTCAAAATCTCTTAAAAATTGACATTCAAAAATTCGCCAGAAAATTCAGAATACCAACAAAAGATTTCCAACCATTGATCAAAGAAGCAAAGATATTGATGAAAAATTAAAATAAGACTATCTAAATTATGGAATTAATTTTAATTCTCGGACCAATGAAAAGCGGAAAATCATTTGACTTAATTAGTGATTTTATGACGCTTGAATACACAAACATTCCTTTCGGCTTATACCAGTCCGCAAGAAATGTTAGAGATGAAAACATCTGGTCAAGAAACGGACTAGAATTAAAAGCTGAAAAAATAAACAGTTTATCTAGAATACTCAAAAAAAATTTGGAAATTGTTGGTATTGACGAAATACATATGTTTGACGAAAAAGAAATAGAAACAATTGGAGAGTTGTTAAAAAAGAATATAAAAATAATCGCATCTGGCTTAGACACTGATTATCAGGGAAAAATTTTTCCAACAATAAAAAAACTTTTAGAGTTAGGACCAAAAAAAATTAAATACAAAAGAGCTGTTTGCGAAATCTGCAAAAATCCAGATGCTATTTATACTCAAGTTTACAAAAACAATAAACCGATTTTAAATGGCCTCCCAAATGTAATTCCAGATAATGGAATTTACACATATAAACCTGTTTGCAGAAACTGCTTTCTAAAATAAAAAAGGACACTCTATGTCCTTTTATTTTTTTATTGCTAAAACTGACTCCCTAAAACTAATCTTTTTTTGTTCTATAACTCTCTCGTCCCACAAAAAAACGCATTCCTCGCTATAATACCAATAGCCCAAAACCCCTTTTGGATTTCTGTATATCAATCTTGCTCCATTCTTCATTTTAGAAAAAATATTTTCCAAAATAACTTTCTTGGGCTTAACTCCGTGAGACACTACAATAACATCAAAACTTCCATAAGAATAATCTCTCCCATTTGCCTTCTCAACTTTTACTGAAATATTCTTATTAACAAAATGCTGTCTTGCGATTTTTACTGCGTTAGAATCACAATCTATAGCTGTAACGGTCGCCCCTGTTTTCTTAACAATTAACTCGCTTGTTATAGGACAAGAACCACACCCGATATGAAGAACTTTATCTTTAGAAGAAATAAACGCAACGTTTATTTCTTTTTCTATAAGATCTACATATATGAAAGAATACAAATAATTAAAAAATCTTATTTTTGTTGCTAATTTTTCAAAAAGCTTAAAAATCTCATAAAACACTTTCTATCCTCCTTTTTTTAAAATACAATTATTCAACAATAATAAACAATACAACACTATTAAATTTTTAGCAAGATAAAAGCCCTAATAAAATTAGGGCTTTTTATTTTATAAAAAATTTAACAAGTTAAGTGAAACAAACCAATTACTTTCTTTTTTTCTTCTCCGTGATTCATCGGTTGTCCGCAAATTATATTAAATATCTTTGTAGCTTCTTCTGTTTTATCAATAATCAACTGGATACCTTTTTCGCTAATAAATTCTTGCGCCTCCTCTAATACTCTTGCTACACCCGACTCGCCAATACCAATAACTATTATATCTGGATTTTGCTCTGTCGCTCTTTTTACTGTTTTAATATCAATTTTATGACTTTCTTCTCGTTCCCAAGACACTACTTCGCCAGTCCAACGAAGCTCAACATCGTGCTCATAAATTTTCCCATTGATAGTTATTGAACCAAAATGATATTCTTCAATCATAATTGCTTGACAAAGTTCGGCAAACAAAATTTTTAGTAT
>JAUVKU010000009.1 GCA_030596105.1 bacterium | reverse complement strand
TTCGCCTATCTAAATTCTCAAATTTTTTCAAATCAACGCCATTTGGAATTATTTCTATATTTTTAACTCCAATTTCTTCAAAATAACTTTTAATTGCCCAACTCGCGCCAATACATACAACAGCGTTTCTGTAAACTATTTTTTTTAAAAAACTTTTTGTTTCCTGTCGCTGAACCGTAGCGATATATGGAATTTTTAATATCTTAAAAAGCAAATATCCAATAAAACTGCTTAAAAATCCCTGACAATGACAAACATCAATTTTTTGCTTTTTTGCCAAAAATAAAGATTTAAAAAATATAAACGGTAAGGATGTCAAAATATAAAAAGGCGAAGAATAAGAAAGATTTTTTAAAGCAAATAAAGATGTTCTGAAAATATTTACTTCACTTTTAACCTCCTGTTTTGGCTCATCTTTGACATTACCAGTTATCACAAAAATTTCAGCTTTTTCTGAAAGCTGTTCAGCGATATTCTGCGTCCAAATTTCCAAACCCCCAACAACTGGACGATAATGTAAAACTGGCATTAAAATCTTCATATCTTTTTCAAAACTTTTTTTATTGCGTTAATTATTTTTTCAATGTCTTTTTTTGTGTAATAGCTTTGCAACGGAAAATTAATAATTCTTTTCGCCACATCAACCGTGTTTGGAAATTCATTCAAGTCAATATTATATTCGTCTTGAATTTCTTTTTCTAAAACAATTGGCGTATGCCATATTCGTGTAGCAAAAACTTTATATCTTCTTAACTTCTCAATAAACACATCTCTCTTTTCTTCTAATTCTTTTGGAATTAAAACAGACATAAAACAAAAAATATTATTTTCAGAATTCTGAACTTCAAACCCCAATTCTTTTAATTTATCTTGAAAAAACAATGCCATTTCTCTTCTGTTGCTTAAAAATTTTTCAAAATTACTTAAAAAATTCGTAAAAAGATTTAAAGAAACCCTATTTATTCCTGCTGGTTTTACTGTTTTTTCTTTTCTTATCATCTTTGGAGCTATACCTGCTCCAAATTTTTTAAAGAAAAAAGCAAAAAATGGAAAATGATTTAAAAAAGAAATTAAATCCCGAAAACTAAAATGAGTTTCTGAAACTTTAATGCTCCACTGATTAGGACAAACCAAAATTCCACCCCTTAAAGCTGGAAACTGCTTGTATAAACTAAACAAGGCAGCGTCAGACGAATTACCAACAAAGCGATTGTTATGCTTAAGACCAAAAGCATGAGCGCAATCTTCAATAATAACAACGCTATAGCCGACAATATCCCTAATCTCTTTAATGTCTATTGCCAATCCATAAGTATGACAAACAAGAATTGCCTTTGTATTAGAAGTTATCTTATTTTTTATCTCATCTTTTTTAATATGAAAAGTTTTTGGATCAATATCCAAAAAAATCGGCGTAATATTATACTGCTTTAAAATAGGATAAAAGATATTACAGATATAGGCTGGCAAAAGAATTTCAGAATTTTGTAAATTTAATTGCTCAACAATAATCTTAAAAGCAGACCTGCCCATATCAGTAAAACAAACTTGCTTTTCTGGAAAATAATTATAAAGTTTTTTCTCTAACTTTAGTAAATCAAATTTTTCAAACAAAGAAAAAACCGCCTTGCCTATATTCTTTAATTGTATTTGTGGATGAACAAAAAACATTTGTTTCGATATTCTACACTTTATATTTTAATAAATAAGGGCTAATTTTTTCTATTACAAAACATGGCAAAATGCCAAAAATCTTTCTTAATTTAGAATTTCGTAAATTATTCTTGCTTTTGTGATTGCTCATTTCAAAAATAGGATATTCTTTAGTTCCCCAGCCCTGTTTAAAAACCTCTAAACTTGAGCCAACTCTTGTGCCACCAAAATCAAAAACTTTATAATCTTTACCAACATAATTCTGAATTTGTTCCCATAGAATCAAATGATTGGGATAGAGACTTTTATAGTCAATGTCAGACGCATTCAAAAAATAATGAATAAATTTATTATAAAAAAGAAAAACGCTTCCAGCTATAACTTTATTTTTATATTTAACTAAAATAATTTCCGTATCTGACGAATTTAAAAAATAAACAAAAAAAGAAAAGGGGTAAGCTGGAATTTTATGTTTTTTCGCATTTTTAAGATACAAATTATAAAAACTTCTCAAATCTTTTTTATTATCGCATTTCTTTATACTTAGATTCTGTGTTTGAGCTTTTCTCATTGAATGACGAAGTGTTTTTCTAAAACCAGCCCAAATTTCTTCTTTTGTTTTCTCGTCAAATCCTTCTATAAAATATGTATTTATCTTGCTCTCTTTGAATGAAGACAAAACTGCCACTTCCTCATTCTCAAAATAATTTAAAAATTCTGGATGAAAACTAATTTTTAAAGAATTTTTAAATTGAAAAAATAAATCGTGTTTTAATTGCTCAATCTCAATTTTCTTAACCAAAGGTAATATTCCCCCATATTCGCAAAAGGGGTGTGACACTATTTTTTCTTTTCCTTTGATTTTTACACGAGCTAAACTTAAAATTGCTTGATTTTGATAAATATAATGCTCAAATTTTAACCACTTAAAATTCTTTTCCAAAAATTCCTCCCATTCCAAACTATGAAAAAAAGTTTTAAATAAAGCATTGTCTATTTTTTTCCTCCATTCATCCCTGTTTTTAATTTGTTTAAACTTTTTTATATTCATTAAAAACTTGTATCCCGTTTAAAAATTTATAATCTTTTTTTTCTAATAAAATTAAAATTGCTTCTAGTTTTTCTAAAAATGAAGGTTTTAATATGTCCCATGAATGACAACTCAAAGTGATAAAATGAGGACAACTTATTTTAAATAAAATCTCATAAAACCAAATGGGCAATTTTGCAATCCACGCTCCCGCCAAAGGAATCCCAAAAATCTGACCCGTTGTTGGAATTTCTAGAATATTCACATTCCCCTGTTTTCTACAATCATCAACAGAAGGATAATATGGCGATAATGGAGCTCTTTTTTTATATCCCCTATATTTCTTAAAAAACGGGTAATGTGGAACAACACTGCTATCATATAAATATCCTTGATATCGCAAAAGCTCTATTGCCTGCTCATCAATAAGATGAGATGGTGATCTAAAACCATTTGGCATTCCATCAAAAACATTTTCGTAAAGCTTTTCATATCCCCTTAATTCTTTTCTTCTTTCGTCCACATTCAAAGTATTCCAAAATTTATGGCTAAAACCATGGCTCGCAATTTCATAGTCCTCTGCCCATTTCTTAACCTTATCACTATATTTTTCTAAAACCTCTCCTGTAATAAAAAGCGTGGCCGAAACGCCACCCTTTTTAAAAACATCCAAAATTTTATCTAAATTTTTTATACCCTGAAATTGTTTTATCTCCCTACTATGAGAAGGTAAAGTAAAATCATGCTCAACATCAATAGAAACAAAACAAGTTTTCATAAATAACTTATAAATAAAAAATTAAAATGGCTTAAGAAAAGCTCAGAAAATGAACAATTTCTATTTCTGTGTCTCGTGCTGAATAATTCTTTTCAAACTCTCCTCTAATTTTACTTTTGGCTTGTAGCCAATCTCTTTTTTAATCTGAGACAAACTTGGCTTCCTACGCTTCATATCTTCAAAATTATCTCCATACACCTTAGCGTATGACACAAAAACAGTCTTTGACTTGCTTCCAATTATTTCTTTAATTTTTTTAGCCAAATCATTGATACTAATTTCTTTATCTGAGCCTAAATTAAAAATTTTGCCCCTTGATTTTTTACTGTCAATCAATTTAATCAAAGCGTCTGTTATATCATCAACATCGCCAAAACACCTTGTTTGCTTGCCATTGCCATGCACTGGAATATCTTTACCTGACAATGCTTGTTTAATAAATTTTGGAACAACCATTCCATACACGCCTGTCTGCCTCGGACCAATCACATTAAAAAGACGAACAATAGTTATAGGCAATTTCTTTTCTTTGAAATAAGCCAAAGCTACAAACTCATCACTCCCTTTAGACAAAGCATACCCCCAGCGATCACTATAAACAGAACCGTATACCCTATCGTCCTCTTCCTTAAATGGCAATTTATCATTTTTTCCATAAACCTCAGATGTTGAAGTAAATAAAACAGGCGTCTTGTATTTATGAGCAAGCTCTAAAATATTTTCTGTTCCTTTCATATTATTCATAAACGACTCTAACGGCTTATCCATTATTGTCTTTACTCCTACCGCTGCAGCCAAATGAAAAATCTTATCGCATTTCTTAACAAGAGATTCCAATTTCTTTTTATTCAGAATGGTATCTTTAACAAAATGAAAATTTTTATTTTTTTTAAAACGGGCAATATTCTCAATCGTGCCAGTACTTAAATTATCAATAACAAAAACTTCTTCTCCTTTATTGAGAAGTTTTTCAGTCAAATGATTGCCTATAAAACCAGCCCCTCCCGTGATTAAAACCTTAGACATAACATATTATTTTGATTGTTTTAAAAATTCGCTAATCCATTCCTCTAATTTTACCTTTGGTTCCCATCCAAGCAATTCTTTTGCCAAAGATATGTCAGCTAATGTATCGCGCATCTCGCCTGCTCTTTTTGGAATATATACTGTTTCTCCACCAACTATCTTAGCTATCTTGTTGATACTGTAATTTTCGTTAGCCCCAATATTTATCACTTCTCCATTTCCAACTTTATCCGATTCCATTGCCAGAATGTTGGCATTCACAACATCAGAAACATGGGTAAAGTCTCTTGTTTGCTCTCCATCCCAAGTAATAGTCAATGGCACTCCTTGCTCTTTTTGAGTTAAAAATATGCCAACAACCGGCACATAGCTTCCTTCTCGCGGTTGACGAAAACCATAAACATTAAAATACCTCAAAGAAACTGTTTTTAAGCCATAAATATTATTAAAAACTTTATTGTAAAGTTCTCCAACATATTTTTGAAGGCCGTAAGGATTTAACGGACCACTCGGCATTGTTTCTTTCATAGGAATGCCTGCTTCATCGCCATAAGCCGAAGACGAAGCCGCATAAATAACTTTTTTCACACCAGCGTCTTTTGCCGCAACTAAAACATTTAATGTAGCATTAAGATTTGCATCATTTGTTTCTATTGGCTTTTCAATTGATAAAGGAATTCTGGGCAAAGCCGCTTCATGAAAAACAAAATCCACGCCTTCAAATAAAGCGCGAACTTCTTCTAATTTCGTAAGGTCTTTTTCAAAAAACTTAGCTTTAGGATTAATATTCTCTTTTTTTCCAGTGCTTAAATTATCAATTATCAAAACCTCATGCCCTTTTTCAATTAAAGCATCTGTTAAATTAGAACCGATAAATCCAGCCCCGCCAGTAACAATTATTTTAGCCATAAAAAATTATAAATTATAAATAATTATTATCTTTACTCTCTCTTGCTATTACCACATCTCTCTGGATCATCAATTCCTTGCTCGTCCATCAACTTATTATTAATCTCTTCTGATATTTTGTGAAGTTTCAAATCAACTCCTTTAGATTCCCCTAATTGAATTAAAGCCCTATTATCTTTAACAAGACATTTTCCTCCGAATCCACGATAATCCTTGTGAAAAATATCCAAATGTGTGCGCCCAATTCTTTTATCTGCCGCAGCAGATTCTTTTACTCTGTCATAATCAATACCCATTTTTTCACAAAGATCATACATTTGATTCGCAAATGTCACTTTTGTGGAAAACCATGTATTGCCATAATATTTCACCATTTCAGCTTCTGTGGCAGGGAGCATTCTCTCAAAAGGAGCTAAAGGCAAAAGTCCCATTACATCTCCTGCTACATTATAACTTTTTTCTGTATATCCAACAATCTGCCTATCGGGAAAATTCATATCTTGATCAGCAGTTAATTCTGTTAAAAACTCTGGATTCATTAAAACCTTATGTTGTGGATATTTTTTTTGAAGCATTTCGGTTGTTCCAGGCAGAACAGTTGATTTTATCACAACGATTTTTTCGCCTTCAAGTTTACTAAAAGCGTCTTCAATATACGACAAATCAAACCCCTTTTCTTCTTTAAGGTATGGTGTTGGAACGCAAAGGAAAACAATATCTGCTTGATTTACATCTTCAATAGAGCCAAGATTTTTCCCTGGATCGTATAAAAAGGGCTTTATTCCTTTTTTCTCTTCAAGATACTGTTGCATTGCTCCTCCAACCATTCCAACGCCTACTACGGCAACTTTATATTTTTGTTTTTCCATATTTTTTATTCTTTAATTTATTTATTTTTCTTGCTTATTTTAAGCATATATTTTATTATATAAATAATATATTGGAAGTGTCAACCTAAATATTAAAATTTTTTATTTAGTTATGATTTGGATACCACTTAGCATCTTAACTGGACTTTTTCATGCGTTAAGTAGCGCGCTTATGAAAAAAACATCAGAAAAAACCAATGCATATATGGTGTCTTTTTGCTATATGTTTTTTTCTCTACCATTTATAGCCATCATAGCTTTAAACACAAATTTAGTTCCAACCAATTCAGTTTTCTGGTATGCAACAATAATCAGTTCAATACTCATTGTATCAGCCCTTATTTTATATGTTAAAGCGCTAAAAACTGTTCAATTTTCTTGCGCAATGCCCTTGCTTTCTCTCACGCCCCTATTCCTAATCTTTACTTCAGCCCTAATGCTCAAAGAATTTCCAAGCTATCTTGGAATTTTAGGAATCTTATTGATAATTTTTGGAACATATATGTTAGCGCTAAGACAAGGGGGACACATTTTAGACCCATTTAAAATCATATTAAAAAGCAAAGGATCTAAATTATTGCTTATCGCCGCACTTATATACGCAATAAACGCTAATTTCAATAAAATAGCAATTCAAGAAACAAACCCAATTACTTTTATAGTGTTTTTACAAATAATAAACTCTTTCATACTGTTTTCATTGCTTATTTTCAAATCAAAATTAAATTTCTCTGAAATAAAACCAAATCTTAAATACTTTATTCCAATGGGATTATTCCTCACGCTTGGATTTATGGCGCAAATGACCGCTCTTACAATGGCAATTGTGCCATATGTCATATCGCTTAAACGCAGTAGCGCTTTTTTCGGCGTCATCATCGGTTTTTTTATCTTCAAAGAAAAAAATATCAAAGAAAAACTTCTGGGAACTATTATAATGATTATCGGCGTCATCCTAATCACCATAGGTTAATAATTATGCAAAAAAAAATCCTATTTCTCGTAACACAATCAGAATATGGCGGAGCGCAAAGATACATCTATGAAACAGCCACCAATCTTAATCCTCAAAAATACGAGATAATTGTTTCTGCTGGAAAAGGAGATAAAGAATTATTCAAAAAATTGGAAAAAGCAGATATTCGCTGGCATTTTCTAAAACAATTAAAACGAACTCCTTTACCTTGGCAGATTATCCTGACTATCAAGGAAATTCTTACCTTGCTTAAAAAAGAAAAGCCAGATGTTCTGTTTTTATGCTCAACAACAGCTGGATTTTTAGGTTCATTTGCTGGCTTTTTATATAAATTAAATAATCGGAAGTTGAACTTCCGATTATTAATTATTTACCGCATTGGCGGTTGGGCATTCAACGATCCACGACCATCATATCAAAACAAAATCATTCTTTGGTTGGAAAAATTTACAGCTAAGTTTAAAGATAAAATCATTGTAAATTCAAATTTTGATAGACAATTAGCGATAAAACACAAGATCGCGTCGCCTGAAAAAATAATTAATATCTACAACGGAATTGATGCCAATAAAATAGACTTTCTTTCAAAAAAACAAGCTTGTGCGAAGCTCGCCAAGCTTAATAATAAATTACCGACAGTCAATCATCAATTTATTGTTGGAACTGTTGCAAATTTTTATAAAACAAAGGGCCTTAAATATCTAATTCAATCCTTTTCCGCCTTAAAAATAAAAGCCGAAATACAAAATCTAAAATTTGTAATAATCGGCGAAGGCAAACAGCGAAAAGAATTAGAATTATTGATAAAACAACTTCAACTTGAAGATGTTGTATTGCTTGTTGGCAGAGTTCCCAACGCCTACAAATATCTTAAAGCGTTTAACATATTTATTCTGCCGTCCTTAAAAGAAGGGTTTCCATGGATTATATTGGAAGCAATGTCCGCTGGATTACCCATTATTTCCACAAATGTTGGGGCAATTCCAGAAATCATAGAAGATAAAAAACAAGGGCTTTTAATAGAGCCTAAAAACCCTGAATTAATCGCCCAAAAAATCGCTTGGCTTTTTGAACATCCAGAGCAAGCCAAAAATATGGGAATTCAAGCAAAACAAAAAATTCAAGAGCAATTCACTCTTGAAAAAATGATTAAACAAACCGAACAGATATTATAATTACAGATATTATAGTTTGTTTAGTTTTGCTCGTGTAGAGGCTCCGACAAATCCGGTGCCTTTTTTTAATTCCAGGGGATGCAAAATAGTTGAAGCGTATTTCTCTTGAAATCGTATTACCGCCATTTGCGTCATATAACCAAAATAACCCGTTACTAACCCTTCTGGATAAATATCCGCTCCTTGCGTACTCAAAGCCTTCTGAAGGCAATACACCTCGTTGCTCTTCATTCCAATAGATAGATTGTTTTGAATTTTTCCGCAATTACCAGACCAGCCATTATTTTCTATCTTTGTGGCTAAGATAGTGTTTATTCGCGCTTGAATAGTCGCAATAGCTGATTGAAGCTCTGCGATTTGCTGAAGCAAGCCCTGTATCTTTTCTTCCTTTATTTGCTCAGGTGTTTTATCCACAGTTGAAGCTGTCCATGAAAAAGAATGATACCCACCATTTTGAGGTAAAATATCTTTTTGTATAGAAGGAATAAGAATTAAAGAAATATTCTCTTTATTAAAATCAGTAATATATATTGTCGCCTTTTGTTCAGAATCAAACTCTAAAAAATCTACTGAAAAATCACCATTCTTTTTTTGAACAATATATGGAACTACAAATTCTGTATCTACGCCACCTCTAAATTCAAGCTTTAAAGCATTGCTTCCTCCAACAAATTTATACCAATTTCCAGCCCAATCTTTAGTTGTTTGACTTACCATCAAAGAACTATTTCCAGTTGTTGGCAAAAAATTAACCTGAGGTGTAATATGAAAATTTATAAGATTTTCATTTGAATAACAATATTTTTCCGAAACATCACAATCATTCAAATAAACAGCGATTGTCCAATCAACGAAAATTTCTGAAAAATCCTTTTCAAAACCATTTTTCTCTAAAGCATAATTCAAAGAATCTATGCCTATTTTTGGAGACCACAAAGAATCAATCAAGATATTTGTCCCGTATTGTTCAACTAAATATTGCGCAAACATTCTTATAACCCCGTAGTCGTCTTTCTTGCTTCCCCATTCTGTTAAAGAATCATTTGGAGCATCCCGAAAATCCTCGTTCCTCATTTTTAAATTACTAAACTCATAATCATCATCATAGCCCAATAAATATGGAGCAAATTCTGCGCGCGCCTCATTGAGCCAAATATCATCAGAAACATTGTGTATTTTGTCTTTCTGGTTAAATGTTATTAAATGAGTAAACTCGTGAGCCAAAAAACTTTTTGCCAAATAACTGGAAAGATAGCGAGAACTAAGATATACCATTTCTCTTTCATTAGAATTATTTGCCTGCAACACCGAATATCCATCAGCTGTAGAAAAATAACCGCCAATATTATCTACCATTGAATGTAATAAAATTGTAACACGCGTATCATTATCAATGCCGGGCTTTGCTTCTGAGCCATATATATTAGTTAAATTTGGATAAATTTTTGTTTCAAACTCTTGCGCTAAAACCTCTAAAGCATCGTCTGCTAACGCCCTGTCTTCATCGCTTAATCCATCCCACCAATAATTGCCAATATAAAAATAGGCTGACGGAGTAATCTTCATCAAAGTTGTAGATGCTTGTTCTCTGTCTAAAATATCGTATTCAGAGTTAACAAAAAAATCCGCCTTATCGCCAAGCTCAGCGCCGGAAACAAAAAACGGAAAAATAAGAAAAGCAACTCCCAACAATAATGTTATTTTTATTCTCTGATTAAACATATTCTATTTATTAATATAACATAAAATTTCAAAAAACAAAAATCCTGATAAATCAGGATTTTTGCCGACTTTCAACAAATTAGTTGGCTGTAAGCTGTGATTGGAATAGTTGAATTAACTGCGTAATAAGAATAATAATTTGTTGTTGAATTCCAGCAATTTCATTTTTTAATTCCACTACTGTCATCTCTGAAATCGGCTTTATCTCTGTAATTTCTTCTTCCTCAATAACTTCCTCCTCTTCTACAGACTCTTCCTCCTCAACTGGCTCTTCAATCGGATCTTCTTCTATAACTTCCTCCTCTGCCTCTAAAGTATAAACTGCTTGAAAGGTTAATAAGCTGTCGCTTTGCCCCATATCATTAAAAGCAACTACCCTGCGTCCAGAATATTCCGTGTTTGGTATTAACCCTGTTTCATCAATATATGAAAGATCTGCTGTTTCGCTTTTTGCAACAACGCTCAAATTAGAATCTAAAATTTTAAATCCAAATTCATTATTAGACAAATCAAGAAAATGCCAACGAATTACTGTATCTGAAATAACTTCTGGCGTTTGACGCAAAGGCGACACTGGAGAACTTGGAATATCAATTCCAGTTAAAATAGTTCTTTCAAAACCAACTACATTAGCGTCAACAGGTCCATTTGTTGATGTAGCAGAAACAAATTGAATTGCTACGCCGTCACCTGTTCCAACAACTAACTGCGGTTTTATAGTTCTTTCTGAAACAGCATTAGAATAAATATCAACTGTCACAAAAATCCTTCGTCCACCTGCTTCAGATAAATGTCCATATTCTGAAAAATCTCCTGTGATAACAGTGTCCCACCAAGGCGAAGTTGTAATTCTTGATATTTCTATTTCATCTCCATCCCAACCAGCGGACAATCCATCTTCCCAAACAACCATTTTTGAAACATCAGAATGTTGCGCAGTCCCAGCATTATTAATTTTAATTGACTCTACTTGCAATGTTTCGCCCTCAACTGACATGGGCAATGTTAAATCCAAAATCAAAAGATTTGTTGTATTTGGCGGAATAGAATATGTTGACTGATTATTTATTGTAAAATCGCTGGCAATAGAACCGAAAACAATTCCGGGCATTAAAAATATTAAACCAACAAAACAAAACAAAAATAATTTTTTCATAATAAAAATAAAATAATTAATATTAACCAATTATTTTATTTTACCACATTAAAATGAACATAACAAAAAGCCCCGATATAAAATCGGGGCTTTTGCTATCCTCTAAGATTGTCTCACAAGAACAAACAAAGAAGAAATTAGAAATTCAGACTATTTGGTTAAACTGAGTGTGCTTGATGGGATACCTTCAACTTTATAGTCGTTGGTCCAATCAGCACTTTCTAAACCGTGAGTACCAGTTGCGCCTGATCTGTCTGTCCAAATGAAGGAAATGCTAGTTGTTGCATAGTTGTCAACGAAAGCTTTATCTTCAGTTCCACTAACAGCAAGGTAGCCATCAGTTGCAACTGCAGTGCTTAAGTCAGACATCTTTACCAACAAATTGTCTCCAGTTGTTGGAGCAACTAATACAGTTCCTCTCAATTCGTATGTCTTTGTTGTGCCAGCAGCAATTTCTTGTTCTTCTCCAGCAACAAACAAAACATATTCACCTGCGTTAGCGTCAGCGTCACATCTTACGAATGCTCCGACGGCAGTTGTTAAATCTGTGCCATCGTATGCAGATGTTGTAGCTGTAACCTGAACATTGTCAGTAACATTCCAAACCTTGAAACCATTTACAATCTTTGTGTATCCAGCGTAAAGTCCATCGTGATGCGTTGAAGAGGTGGCATTAACCGCTCTACTAGCGCTATTAATTGTAAATGCACCAGTTACGTTGAAAGCAGCTTTTCTCCAACCAATGTCTCCCTTGGAGTCAGCTGTTACAGTCCATCTGTAAAGTGTCTTTTCACCAGTTGTAAGAACGGTTGTTGGTAAACTTGCTGCTGCGATAGTTGGTTTAGATTGTCTGATGTATTGAATGTTTCCAGCTAAATCAATAGCGCTGGTAACAACAATGCTTGTAGATCCAGAACTCTTACCTTGAACAGTAATGCTGTCAAGACGCATGTATGGAGCATCTCCTGTGGAAGCACCGTATTCTCCTTCTGTCTTAACACCATTCAAATCTGCTTTAATTGTCAGGGTCTTCTTAACACCCTTAGACAATAACCAGTAAGAACCCTCTGGGAAACTGAAAGTGGTGGTAGCTCCAACCAATACTTGATCAACACCTAATTGAGTTGTTCCATCCCAAACAGAAATTTGACCAAAATCGTCATCGCTTCCTCCAGCTCTTTCAACGCTAATTGTCTTTACATAAATATCTTCCAAAGAAGCTGTAAAATCAACTTTATGGAAAGTAACATCACTTAAACCATCTGCTATTTTACCAACAGCGTTGATAGCAACAACTGGCTTACCAGAATTATTTGCAGCTGCAAAAGTTCCTTTAGCAGTTATTGTAACTTCAGAAAGATTGCCAGCACCATTGTTCACATCATAGTTAGGACCAATAAGAGTTGTGTCGCCAGTCAAAGTTTCGCTAATTTCAGTATTTGATGAAAGTCCGCTAACAACAATGTCGTCAGTTGTGCTTACACCAAAGGCAACTTTGTGAGTAGCTGTTCCAGTACTTGGAAGATCAGCTTTAACAGTAATAACTTTTTGTGCTCCTTTAGTAATGTTAATACCTTGTGAATTCAAGAAATCAGAAGCTGAATAAGTAACAGTGTGATGTCTACTTGTAGCTGCTGATGCCACTGTCAAATTCTTTTTAGTGGTTAATCTTGTGTCACCGTCGTAAAGCGCGATGTTAGAAACATCAGTTGTTGAACACCAACTTGAACCTGATGTAGTCAATCTAACAAAAGTTACTCTTACATCTTCGGCAGTTCCAGCTTCCATTACTAATCCAACAAATGAAACTTCACTAGCTCCAATGATCAAACTTTGATCACCTGGAGTTGAAGCATCTGATACTGTCAAACTTCCGGTGCTGATAGTCATAGTACTACCATCGGCTGAACCTGTTTCGGTAATGTCAGCTGAAGAAAATACACCAGTTGATTCTATGGCAGTAGCGATAGCTGTTCCTATTGATGCGGTAGCTATTTCAATAGAAGTGTTAGGAATTGGATAACCAGAAGTTGGAACATCAGCTATTGCTTTCAAAGTTACAATGCCAGAAGCAGGAACAATTAAAGTTCCGCTAAAGTCAGCTGTGGCAGTAGGATTAGCTACAGTTGAACCGTATTGTACTCCCGTATCAGCATTTACCAATTTTACATTGACAAGATGATGATTCGTGGAAGTAACGATAACGCCATTTGCAAGAAGATCCAAGGTAATTGCTGTTACAACAATGTCTTCACCTGAACCAGCCGACAAATCAATTCTGGTAAATTCTTTTTCAGTAGCTCCGATTACATAAGTTTGAGCTGGTGGAGTATTAGAAGATTTAGAAACCGTCAAAGTACCATAAGCTGAAACTGTATGAGTGTTTCCATTACCAGTAAGAATGATATTAGTCGTATTCTGTGTAATATCATACTTTGAGGACAAACCATCAATCCAAATATCAGTAACAGCGTCCAAGTCTAAACTTAAAGAATTGCTAGCTGTAGCTCCCGAAGGAATATCTGCTTTCACAACAATAGTCTTGTTTGTAGATTTTTCTACATCAAACAAACCAGTTGTATCCCAGCCAATAGTGTTTGATCCAAATGTCGCGTAAGAACCAACTATAGAAGCAGGTCCGGCAATCTGAGTTGTTCCATCCCAAAGAGTAATGTTGGAAATATCAGTATTAACACCAGTAGCAAGCTTAAATTTAAGCTTAGCCACTCTAACGCCTTCTGTTGAACCAGCACTAAACCTGTAAGCAACAAAATCCTTGCCTGAAATGCCCTTTACATAATTCTGAGAAGCAGGGTTCAATGAAGCGTCCAAAGCAACCGTTAAAGATCCTTGGCCAATAGTCATTGTTTGTCCTGTTTGTTTAGCAAATGCTGTAGATGTTCCAGAATCATCCCAAGTAATGGTTGTTGCGCCACCAGAATTTGCTCCATAAGCTGTTACATCAGTATATTGAGTAATCTCAAAAATAATTGTTCTTTCTGTCCAAACTCCTTCAGCAACATCACAATATGCGTGAACAGTTTTATTGCTTGATGAATTTATTGACAAAGGAGCAGATGACAAATCAAACACAGCTCTGTTTTGCGCATCTAAACTCACTACAGTTTCTCCGAGCTGAACACCAGAAACTTTAAGTTTGATGTTCTTGATGTCATTCGCTGTTGCTGAACCAACATGGGTTACAACAATTTTGTGAACAGCAAAACCTTCTGTTAGATCAGCCGCAAACTTAAATGCTGAAATATCTTGTTCAGTTGAACCTGACAAAATAGTCGCGAGTGCTGGAGCTGATTGTTTGGTAACATCTAAAACGCCAACTGAGATTCCAGCAATTGTTTTTGCATTACCCCAAATTGGGAACGATCCTTCCAATGTTTCTGTTGAAGAAATATCAGAAGCCGAAACAATACCTAATTTAACTGTATCACCAACTGTTGGACCAGTAGCAATATCTCCTTTCAAAGTTAAATATTTGGTTTCGCCTGCTGGAACTTCATAAGACAAACTGGAAAAGGTTGCTTTGTGAGTTAAAGTATTCAAAGCTTGTGTTGAGCCAACTTGCGTTACCCCATCATAAAGCTGAATAGCTGAAATATCGGCATCAGCTGAAACTCCACCTCTTGCAACTATTACTTTAGTAATAGTTGTCCCTGTTGATCCACCAGTTAATTTAACTATGGTGAAAATAACACCTTGAGCACCTTTAGCTACATGAGAAGCAACAGATGTGTCAGAAGCTAAGCCGATTGTGATGTCTGTGGCTAATACTTCTGCTGTTGCGTTGCAAGTAGCGTCATACCAAAAATAACCAGCTGCCGAACATTCGTCAGATGTAGTTATTTCAGTGGTTGATTTTACTACGCAAGTATCTAATTCGCATTTGTAGCCAAGACTGCAATCAGTATCAACTGTGCATTCCTCTGTTGGAGGAACTGAAGTTAAAAGGCTATCTAATTTGGCTCTTGTTGTTGAACCGACAAAACCGGTTCCACTTGTTAAGCCATATACAGCTAAAACATCGCTGGCATATTTTTCTTGAAATTTAACTACTCCACTCTTGGTCAATGGACCAAAGTAAAAAGTTTCATTTCCTGCAGAGCCAACGCCTGAGTCAGCTAATTTTGTGTCGGTGTCTGAGTTCAAAACGATCTGCATATATTTCACATCGTCATTACTCATTCCGAGCTTAAGATTTGTATCAAAGGTAAATCCGGCTGGAATACCTTCAATAGCAACACCTCCTGTTCCACCTGTACCTTCTAACTCACCCAACTGTCCTTGTAGGGCAGCTAACTGAGCCATTAAAGCGTTAATCTGAGCTTCAAGCTCAGCAGCAGTCATGGCACCAGCTCCTGCTGGGGCTACCATCATTACTGAACAGGTCAAAACAGTAGCGGTTGCTACAATTTTTTTGACTAAATTTAACATTTTTATATTTTATAACGAACGATGATTATTGATAATAAGGAATAAATTCGTTTATTTTCAATAATGCATCAAAATTTTAATTAATTTTAGATTTATTATTCAATAGATTACGGTTTGTAATTCATCAAAAATAAATCTATTTGACATTTCTACGGACACTTAAGATGTCCTATCGTTGCCGACCAATCAGCTCCTTTTGGATGCCTTAATTTTAAAGAAAACATCCAAAAAAAGCAGACAACGATTCGTGATATTAAATGATAGGCTTGTTGCTTGATAATTCGCTACCGCAATTTCCATATTCTGGCCAAATTTCCCAAAAATTTTCTTGGCTTACCTTACAGGTAGGCCGCAAAAATTATTTAAAAAATTTGTCTCAAAATCTAAAAATTTCGCTACGCAACTTATCAAGCAACAATCCTTAATGTATTCAGCCTACTGTGCCTGTGTTTGCCCTATCTCCCAAATCTTTATTAGGGCGTCAGTATAATCTTCAGCCAAATAATACGCTTTTGCTTCTTGCAAAAGCTCTTCCTGTTCCTCGGTCAATGAACTATTTTCAAGAGCTTGTATTTCTCTTTCAGCTAAAACAGCTACATCAACTTTATTACTTATTTCACTCTCTATATTTGTAATTGCGTCCTTTAGAGAAGCCAACACAATGGTATCAATCTTTTCAACGGTCTCAGCACTCTCAGTGTTAAACTCTACTCCCAACGCAAGAACTTCCTCCATATTATCTTTTAATTTCTTAGCTTCTTTCGCTATCCCTTTAATCGCTTCTGAATCTGGATCAACAGCGCTCCAATCTTGAATTGCTCCAGCTACATTGGCTTGAAATTCTTTCAACGCTGGCTTTAAACTCATTTTATTGCTTTCAGCAATTTTCTTTAAATCTTCTAATCGATCATTTGCCAATCTAAGATGAGCCTCTGCTTTTTGATGTTCGGGAGAAAAATTAACCTGAGCTGTTTCAGCTACTTTCTTGATAGGATAAAGAACATTTCCAGGCATAGCGCTTTGAGTAAGACCAAAAACTCCAACAAAAACAGCAAAACAAGCTGTTAAAGCAAAGGTTGGCTTCAAAAAAGCTGGGTTGTAATATCTTGCAGAATTAGAAAAAATAACACGAGCAGATGCGACAAATTCTGACATAACCGATGGTTTCTTTTCAACTTCTTGACTTAAAATCTGATTCTTAGCAGAAAAAGCCCAATCTTGTTTGGGTTTGATTTGTTTAAGCTCTTGAATTTTTTGAATTAATTCAGTGTCAGTCATTGTTTTAATAAAGGGCATAATTAACCCCCATTAGTATTATGACGGTAAAAATCCAAAAGTATTACACTTTTAAACCATTAGCTTTAATTGAGACCAAAAGAGAGTATAACTCTTCCCTTAAAAGCTATACTCTCTTTTGGTATCAATACATTACTCCGAACCTAACTTGTATTGATTTTATTCCAATTCAGCTTTAAGCGCTTTCATAGCGCGATGAAGCATTACCCTCACGGCTTCTTCTGATTTATCCATTATCTTGGCTATTTCAGGAATAGTAAGTTCATCTAAATAACGCCAGATAATTATATTCTGATAATTCTTTTTTATATTACCTAAAGCATTTTTAACATTATTCATATCAGATGTCAAGAGAGATTGCGTCTCTAAGTCAGTTTCTGAGTCAACGATGGCATAATTTTGCGTAGAAACAAACTGCGCTTGTCCCTTTTCCCTATAATGATCAATGACTAAATTATTCGCAATTTTGTATAGAAACGCCTGAGTATTATCTATTTTTGCGTCCTTATTAAGATATTTCCAAAAACGCAAAAATACTTCTGACGAAATATCTTCAGCTTTTTCTTGAGAATTAACCTTAAGAAAGACAAAACGGTATATTTTCTCAATATACTGGCTATAAATATTTTCAAAAATTTTGCGTTGATTTGCCATTATAATATCTCTAAAATGCCCCTAAAAGGTATGACATAGTCATATTACTGGTATGACATGGGTATGACATAACTATAACAAGGTATGACACGGGTATGACATCAACACTTTTCTCAATGTCATACCCGTGTCATACCCTGTCACACTCTTATTTTATAAAAAATATCATTATTCTCTCCTAATCTTTCAATTAAACCCTGATGAAGCAAAGACTCAAGATCCCTGCTCAAAGTCCTTTTGCTCACATCTGGAAAAAAACTTATAAATCCACTAATCCTTGATTTGCCTTTATCTTTCAAAATTTCCAAAATTTTTTTCTGACGGGGGAGTATATTTGTTTCATTTTTCTTGTTATCACAAATTATCACATCTTGCTCTATTTCTTCTTGCTCTGTATCACTAATCATTTCGCCGAAAGGAACATCTGACGCGCTTTGCAGTTCATCTGCTTTTAATTCACAAACACCACCTGAACACTCTTTGTCTTTATCGTCAAAAGTCAACATATCTTTTATCTTGTCATGCTCTTTTATTAAAAATGAAAAATTGCAAGAATCAACCCAATTTTGCTTTTCAGCTATCTGAAAATACTCATAAAGAATTTTGATATTTTTTAAAGACTTTTCAATCAAATCGCCCTCAAAACGAACCAAAATTAAATCAGCCAAAATCTCATTGACCTTTTCCCTTATTTGATATTTCAAGGGTTCATTTTTTGGAAAATTTTCAGTTACACGATAAACTGCTAAAACAATATTTAGATAACCGAATTTATTCATTTTTGTCGTGAGACTGTTGAACAATATCATTCATACTAAAATTATTCAGCAATCTCATACTATCAATTATATTATCAAAACAACTAATAAAATTCAATAGCATTAATGCCCAATGTTTAATTTTACTACCTCTAAAAATAATGTCAAATCTCTTCAAAGTTTTGATGGGTTAAAACCGTTAAAACTTGGCAAACATAAAAGCAACTATCGGAATAATAATCGGAAGTTCAACTTCCGATTATGCTCTAGGCTGTCATTATTTATATATCCAATACGATGGATTGCTTGCCTTTAAGGCATCGCATTTTTCTGATCCCATTGTGCAATAAATATCGTATGTATTATTTTCAAAACCACAATTATTGAAACTCACATTTGAATTTGCTTTAATTCTCAAAGCAACGGTTTTGTCAGTAAAATAAGGAGACACCTTCCAACCCCTATTATTATTTCTGAAAACAACGCCGTCAAATGTTGTCGTTGAATTTTCAATCTTAATTCCCGCAACTATATTGTCCTCAATAATCGTATTTTTAATATCAACCCTGCTATTTTTTATTGTTAATGCTCCCATAATATAACCGCGAATCCCACCTGCTCCACCGTTTCTTATTATTACATTATCAAAAACTGAGTTATTTGATCCATCTAACAAAACGCACACACTACCAATAAATTCAATCTGTTCTTCCTCGGTTCCTTGAGCAATAATATCGCCAAAAACCGTTATTCTCCCACCATTTAATTTAATTATTGTTCCTGGTTCTATGGTCAAAATAGCATCTTCAATAATGCCCACACCACCATTAACAATGTAAGGAATACCCATATCATTTTTCCATATCACATTCCCTTCTGTAATACCGCTTATTAAAATTCCATTAAGCTCATTATTCTCAGCTGTATTGCCCTCAAAAACAGGATATGAAACAGAAACACGAATTGGTATTTTATTTTCTTGAAATATATTTTGCTTAATCAATGGTCGCGCTCTATTTTCAATATATATTCCATGTCCAGAATTGGGATTGCCACTAAATCTTGAATTCACGATTGTTGGAGCCCCACCGTGAATATACACCCCAGCAAGCCCACGTGAAGAATAATGATCCCTGTCTAAATCTAAAATAGAAACATCAAGATTTTCCAAATACGAATTAGAGTTCATCAACACAATACCAGAATAATTATTTTTTTCTATTATTAAATTCTTAATTAAAACATCTGTATTTTTAATACAAATTGATTGATTTCTACAGTCGTGATTATATTTGACTGCCTTGCCAGCTCCAATAATTTTAACCCAAATTAATTCAGAGCTCGTGCTTGTTTCTTCAAAGAAAAGCCCTGAACCACCATTAAATAAAATTTGTTTATCTTCCGTGCCAACAGCTTTCAATGTTCCCAATATTGTCATCTTCCCATGACTATTAGCTCTCGTTTGAAAATGCATGCTAACACCTGGTTCAATTGTTAGCGTCTTCCCTGCCTCTACGGTGAAACTACCGCCTTTAACCATATAGGGAGACGCTTTCTGAGAGAAAACGTAATAATCTCCAGTGCCATAAACTCCCCCACTAGACAGATAATTCGTGGAAGTGGCGCTAAAATTTTCGTTTTGCAATCCAGGAGTTGGCGCAACTCCCTGCCAATTTTCGTGTCTATATGAATAATGAGTTGGCTTAAATTTTGAAAGCGAATCTCCATCTCCTTTAGCTCCCCGCCAAGCGTCATACGAAAAATGATCAATTTCAACGCCTTGAAAATTATAGAGACGAATATTGTCTTGACCTCTATCCTTTAAATTCAAAGACCCTCCACTTATTCTTAGACTTGTCGCTGTTCCAATATCTCTCCCATCACCGCCGATAATAGCAAATTCACCAGCCCTTATAACAGTTGAACTGCCATTATCTACATCCGCAAGAATATCCAAATTCTTTCTATCCCATGTGCTTAATTTCCATCCATTCAAATCAATGTCTTTTGTAGTGTTGTTGTAAAGTTCAATATATTCGCTACCACTATTAGGATAATACATCACTTCATTTATGGACACAGGCAAAGTCGCCACTGAAACCGTGATTTCTCTTTCTTTTGTAATCTCGCCCTGCGTATTAACTACTTTCACTCTGAAATTATAGACCACGAAATCCTTTTCAGACACAAATTGTTTTTCAATTTCAATACCTTGATAGAATTCCTGCCAATTTTCTTCTTCTTCCAACTTATAATCCACGACATACTCGCTTAAATTAGGATCAATACTATTCCAACGAACCATAAAATCTACTTGATTTGATATATGGTTTGTGGCTGGAGGTATATCATCAATCCAAACACTTAATTCTTCTGAATTGCGAAAATTTCTGTCAACAAGAACAAAATCTTGTGAATTATCGTTAGTATCCCAACCGTCTTTCTGTCGCGTAAATATCTTTACTTTCGTGTCAGAAAAAGGCATACCCTCTTTCACTATCTGCTGTTTTCCCCAAACAAAAGCGTCAATATAACTTGCTTTAGCATCTGTTGAAGAAACGCTTTCTGGATTTATTGAAAATATAGCGATAGCCCCGTTTGAATTATTAAATAGGGAAGAGCTATATGGCGTCTCGTCTGTTTTCTTTTTCACAATCCAATCCGCAACAGGATTAAAAATATCATCTGAAGAAGTGCTAACTTGTATAAGATAAAACTTTTCTGGATCTATTATTGTATTTTCAGGAAATTGCCAATTTCTATATGGCTCATTCCAATCTCTACAATCGGTTGAGCTTGCATCGACGCAACTGGCTTTGTATGTGTAGTAAGAAAAGAAATGACCAGAAAGATTAACGGTTGTAATAGCTGGATTATACAATTCCACAAACTCGCTCTCAGCTATCTGAACCCTATTTATAACTAAATGCAAAGCAATCGGATCGGGTTCTGGCTCTGGCTCAATAATCGGAAGTTCAACTTCTGATTGTTCGGACTTATTTTGCGTCCCAGGCGTTGAAAGCTGAATTTCAAAATCATCCGCATTATTATTAGTAT
>JAUVKU010000016.1 GCA_030596105.1 bacterium | reverse complement strand
ATTTTTATTATATTTTTACTATACTTTTATTATATTATTTTATAAAAATAAACACAAACTAAAAGTCTTAAATTCTATTCTAAAATAAAACAAAAAGGCGAGAAAACTCCCGCCCTTTTTACAATAAAACTATATTTACTTATTTTCTCTTTGTTTTTGCTAATTTCAAAATAGTCTTAATAACTGTATCTGGATTTAATGAAATGCTTTCTATCCCCTGATCCATTAAAAATTTGGCAAAATCAGGAAAATCACTAGGAGCTTGTCCGCAAATACCGCAATATTTCTTTCTCTTGTTGCAAAGCGAAATAATCTTTTTCAACATTTCTTTTATTGCATCATTTCTTTCGTCGGCAATATAAGCAATTTTAGCGTTATCCCTGTCTATTCCCAATGTCAACTGAGTTAAATCATTTGATCCAATAGACATTCCGTCAAAGATATCTAAAAACTCATCTGCCAAAATTACATTAGATGGAATTTCGCACATCACAATAACCTGTAATCCGTCTTTACCTTTTTCCAATCCAAACTTTTTCATTAAACGAATAACTTCTTTCCCCTCTTCCAATGTTCTACAAAACGGAACCATTACAGTGATATTTTTCAAACCAAATTTTTCTCTTGCTCTCTTAATCGCCTGACACTCCATCTTGAAAGCTGGCTGATAATCTTTGTCCAAATACCTACATGCCCCTCTAAAACCAAGCATTGGATTCGCCTCTTCGCCTTCAAACAAATATCCGCCAATCAAATTCCTGTATTCATTGGTCTTAAAATCAGACAATCTAACAATAATCTTTTTTGGATAAAATGCAGCTCCAATCGTTGCGACAGCGTCCGCTAATTTGTCCACAAAATATTGTTTTTTGTCTTCATAACCAACCGTAATATCATCTATCTGTTTTTTTAATTTTTTGTCTTCAATCTTGTCATAATTATACAAAGCCAAAGGATGTATCCTAATTTTCTCAGCAATGATAAACTCCTCTCGCGCCAATCCAACACCGTGCTGTGGCAAAAATGATGCCTTAAAAGCAATCTCTGGAGCTCCAACATTAAGCATTATCTTTGTTTTTAATTTCGGGACTTTTTTCAAATCATACTTTTTAATATCAAAATCAACTATGCCGTTAAAAATTTTCCCGTCTAGTCCCTGCGTGCAATCTATTGTGACTTCTTGGTCTTGTTTCAAAATCTTTGTGGCATTCCCAGTTCCAACAACACAAGGTATTCCCAACTCCCTAGCAACAATCGCAGAATGACATGTTTTGCCACCCTCATCAGTAACAATGGCTGAAGCAATTCTCATTATTGGCACCCAATCAGGATCTGTAATTTTTGTTACCAAAACTCCACCTTTTTTAAATTCTGAAATTTTTGAAACACCATCAATAACATTAACTTTGCCCTGCCCAATTTTACTTCCAATGGCAGTTCCCGTTAAAATTGGCTTTTGCTTTGTTTTAAGATGATACTCCTTATAAATTGTTTTAGCGTTTTCCGCATGAATTGTTTCAGGTCTTGATTGAACGATAAACAATTCCCCAGTTATTCCATCTTTCGCCCATTCAAGATCTTGAGGTAAACCATAATGCTCTTCAATCTGACAAGCCCACCTTGCTAAACATAAAATTTCTTCGTCTGTTATTGAAAATTTTGGTTGAATAGCCTGAGGAACAGCCACCTCCTTTAATCCTCCGTCTTTAGAATAAATATATTTCTTTGTCTTTCTTCCTAAACTCTTTGAAATTATTGATTTATACCCATCTTTCAAGGTTGGCTTAAAAACATAAAACTCATCAGGTGTTATCTGCCCCTGCACTATCATCTCGCCAACCCCATAAGTAGAATTCATCAAAACAACATTTGGAAATCCTGTTTCAGTGTCTAATGTAAACATTATGCCGGCTGAAGCCAAATCAGACCTAATCATTTTCTGAATACCAACCGAAAGCGCCACGCTCATATGCTCAAAACCTTTTTCCTCGCGATAAGTAATTGCTCTATCGGTAAACAACGAAGCAATACATTTCTTTGTTGCTTTTAATAAATCCTTATCTCCACGAACATTCAAAAATGTTTCGTGCTGGCCAGCAAAACTCGCATCAGGCAAATCTTCAGCGGTGGCAGAACTTCGCACTGCAACACTCATATTTTTTTCTTTATATTTCTCGCTTATTTTTTTATAATTCTCTAAAATTTGCTGTTTCAAATCGTCTGGAAACTCTCCTTTCAAAACCATTTCACGCGCTGTTTTCCCAGTATATTGCAAACTTTTTAAGCTATCAATATCCAATTTCTTAAAAAGCTCTTTTAGCTTTCCATCTATATTATTTTCTTTCAAAAAATACCAATATGCTTCTGAAGTTAAAGCAAAGCCATCAGGAATTCTAATCCCCTTTTTTGAAAGTTTTGAAAACATTTCGCCAAGCGAAGCATTTTTCCCGCCAACAAGGGGCACATCTTTTTTAGAAAGCTCCCCAAACCAAAGAATATATTTTTGTTTCGCACCCATAGATAGATTTTTCTCGCAACAAAGCCCTCCTCTGCCTTATTAACGAAATTAATTATTTTTTAATCACTTAATTTAATAACTTCTTTTATCTTTTGGACACTGTCGGCATTTGCAAGTGTAGACAAATCGCCCAATGGCTCACCAGTAAATAATCTCTTTAAAATTCTACGCATTATTTTTCCAGAACGAGTTTTTGGCAAATCCTCAACTACAAATACTTTTTTAATGCCAGCAATGGGCCCAATCTCTTTTCTAACTTTTAATTGAATTTCTTTATAGATATCTTCTGTGAATCTTTTTTTCTCAACAGCATTCTTTTTCAAAACTAAAAATACAGCAGGAACCTCTCCTTTAATTTGATCAGGCATTCCTATTACAGCGCATTCATTGATATAATCAATTTTTGAGATAGAATCTTCCATCTCGCCAGTGCTCAAGCGATGCCCAGCGACCTTCATAACATCATCCACTCTGCCAACAACCCTAATCAAACCATTTTTGTCTTTATAGGCCGCATCTGAAGTAAAATATATCTTTTTACCATATTGACTCCAATATGTTTTCAAATATCTTTTTGGATTCTTATAAACGCCCCTTAATAAACCTGGTGTAAAAGGAGGAAGTAAAACCAAATTTCCCCTTTCTCCTGTTTTACATTCCCTGCCCCGATCATTTAAAATTTTAAACTTTGTTCCGGGAAATGGCAAACCAGTAAAACAAGGCTTAAATGGCCCAATCCCAGGAAGAGAAGTTATCAAAATACCGCCCGTTTCTGTCTGCCACCAAGTATCAACAACTGGACAACTCTGTTTGCCAACTTTTTCAAAATACCACATCCATGCTGATTCATCTATTGGTTCACCAACAGATCCAATAAGTCGTAAAGTATTAAACCTAATACCTTTCAAAATATCTAATCCAAATTTAGCAAACATCCTTATTGCGGTTGGAGCTGTATAAAAAATAGTTACTTTGTATTTCTCAATAATTTTTGCCCACCTATTTGGTTTTGGCCAACCTGGAGCCCCTTCAAAAATAAGATATGTAGCAGCGTTTAATAACGGCGAATAACAACTATAAGTATGACCAGTAATCCAGCCAACGTCAGCAGTAGACCAAAAAATATCACTATTTTGAAAATCAAATATGTATTTTCCAGTAAATTTCGCTTGAACAGTATATCCACCACAAGCCTGAACAGTCCCCTTTGGCTTACCAGTGCTTCCGCTAGTATAGAGTATAAATAATATATCTTCCGCATCCATTATTTCAGCTTTACAAAAATCTGACTGATCTTTCTTTAAATCATTCCACCAAAAATCTCTTCCCTTTTTCATTCTTACTTTATTTTCCGCTCTTTTAATGACAATGGCCTTTTTTACTTTTGTATCTTTCATTCCCTCGTCAGCATTTTTCTTTAAATCAACCACCTTGCCACGCCTATTATAACCATCAGCAGTAATTAAAACTTTCGCCTCCGTGTCCTGAAGTCGCACCCTTAGAGCTGTTGGCGAAAAAGCGGAAAAAACAACAACATGAATAGCTCCAATCCTTGCGCAAGCAAGCATTGAAACAATCGCCTCGGGAATCATTGGCAAATAGATTCCAACCTTATCTCCTTTCTTCACTCCCATTTTTTTCAAAGCATTAGCGAAACGATTTACTTCAGCGTAAAGCTCGGCGTATGTAAAAGTCCTTGATTGTTCGTTTACTGGCTCTGGCTCCCAAATCAAAGCAACCTTATTTTTAATTTTCTCAAAACCTTTTGAATTATTCTCAAAAATATTTGAGGTAATGTTTATTTTACCTCCAGTAAACCATTGAAAATATGGTGGCTTATGAACAAAAACTTTTTTCCATTTTTTAAACCAAAAAAGTTCTTTAGCTAATTTTTCCCAAAACTTTATCTGACTTTTTTCGGCTTCTTTATAAATACTTTTTTTGTTTATCAAAGCATTCTTTTTAAACTCCTTGCTTGGAAAATATAAATCTTTTTTCTTTATTAATTTTTTACTCATAATATAAATTTGCAATTTTAAATTTCAATAATCTTAATTATTTTAATTATACCTTAAATAAAAAATTATACCAAAACTGCGTCGCTTGACCAATTCAAGCAACGCAGAAATAAATAATAACAAATTAAAATTTACAATTTTTTACCAATAAATTCAGCGAACTCAGCCATACGGGTCGCATATCCAAATTCATTATCATACCAAGACACAACTTTAACTAAATTATTTTGAGCCATTGTTAGTCCAGCATCAACAATTGATGAAAAAGAATTCCCAACATAATCAGAAGAAACCAAGGATGTTTCTTCCACATCTAAAATTCCTTTAAAAATATCTTGTTTTGAGGCATCTTTAAACGCCCCGTTCACTTCTTCAGCCGTTGGATTTTTTTCTAATTCACAAACCAAATCAACAACAGAAACAGTCGGCGTTGGCACTCGCATCGCAATACCATTTAACTTTCCCTCAAGCTCTGGTATCACCTTTCCAATTGCTTTTGTCGCTCCAGTAGTGGTTGGGATAATATTCAAAGCAGCTGCCCTTGCCCTACGCAAATCCTTATGTGGCAAATCCAAAATCTTTTGGTCACTGGTATAGCTGTGTATAGTAGTCATAAAACCGTTAACAATTTTAAAATTATCATTCAAAACCTTTGCAATAGGAGCCAAACAATTGGTTGTGCAGGAACCCATATCCATAACTTCATCTTTCTCAACATCAAAATCTTCAGCATTTATGCCTAAAATATAAGACTTGATTTCTGGACTTTTACCAGGAGCTGAAATAATAACTTTTTTAGCGCCAGCTTCAATGTGCTTTTTAGCATCTTCATATTTTCTAAAAATACCAGTGCATTCCAAAACAACATCTACTGATAAATCTCTCCATGGAAGATTAAGAGGATCTTTCTCCTTAAAAATTTTTATTTCTTTCTCATCTATTATAATGGAATCTTCTGTTGATTCTATTTTCTTATCATACATCTTATAAACCGAATCATACTTCAAAAGATGCGCTAAAACTTTTGGTTCTGTCAGATCATTAATAGCAACTATATCCAAATCAAGCCCATTGTCAATTGTTTGTTTAAAAACAAGACGACCAATACGACCAAATCCATTGATAGCAATTTTTATCATAAATTTTTAAAATTATTTAATTTTTAAAATTTCACAAATTTTTTGTTTATCAAAACCCACTATAATCTCTCCATCTATTTCTACCACAGGTACGCCCATTTGACCTGATTTTTTTATCATTTCTTCTGCTGCCACTTTATCTTCCGCAACATTAATATCTTCAAATTCCACATCATGTTCTTTTAAAAATTCCTTAAGGGTGACACAATAAGGACATTGCGTTGTGCTAAAAATACGAATTTTTGCCATAATCTTAAATAAAACTTATTGCGAAATAACTTTTCTGATAGAAAATAAGATATTTTAACAGGAAGCGTTATCGCGCAAAAAATCCACAATTATAAATTTCTAATTTTTCATTTTTCATCAAAAAGCAATGCCGCGCCAATAGCTCCAGCCATTCCGCCAAGCTTTGCTTTTTTTATTTTAACATTTTTTTTAGATAATGGCGACAATACGCATTTTTTAATTTCCTTTTTTGCTGGTTCCAAAATCAAATCCCAAGAATTAGAAAGCCCACCGCCAATAACAACAATCTCAGGATCTAAAATATTAATAATATTCGCCAACCCAATACCTAAATTTTTTCCAAAATCTTTCCATATTTTCTGAGCTTTTTTATCGCCTTTCTTAGCTAACAAAACAAGTTCTTGCGGAGAAATTTTGCTTAAAGTTTTAATATATTTTTGTGACGCGTATTGTTCAAAACATCCATTGCTACCGCAACTGCACTTTTTGCCGTCAAATTTAATTGACATATGCCCTATTTCTCCAGCGCTTCCAAAAGCTCCTTGAAAAATCTTTCCATTTATTATTATTCCACTACCAATTCCACTTCCTAATGTTATTCCCAAAACTATCTTAGCTCCCTTTCCAGCCCCAATCCTTTCTTCTGCTAACGCAAAACAATTAGCATCGTTCTCCATTTTTGTTGATATTTTCAAATCCTTCTCAAAAATCTTTGACAATGAACAATTTTTTAATACTTTTAAATTCGGGGGGTTTAAAATCTTATCTCTGTCTTTGCTCAATGGGCCAGGAACTCCAATTCCTATTCCAAAAATTTTTGAAACACCAAGATTGGCTTGCAATTCTTTAATATTCTTCTTGATAACATTAATGATCTCTTTTTTACTTCTTGGACAAGAAATTTTTTGCGTTTTTAAAACTTTTAAATTTTCTACTAACGCAAACACTATATTAGTAGCACCAATATCAATACCAATTTTATACATAATAAATAATTAATAATCCCGATTTTGTCGGGATTATTACTAAACTTATTGTTTGTTATTTAATCTATTGCTTATTATTAATTTATTTACATTCCCCCTCAGATGAACCGCCTGTTCCAGCGCCAAACATTGGCGTTGGCACTTCTTGAGAAAGATCCTGTGAACATTCTACTGGAACCGTGGAAAAATGCTGACAAATTATTTGTTTAAATTTTTCTGGACTTCGTGGATCTATATTTATTATTTTACCATTTATAACCACTGTCGGAGAACCGCCAACTCCATATTCTTCATTAAGATTTGAATGAACGTTAAATGTAGGATATTTTTCGTTAATCCATGTCTTTTTATCGTTATACTGCTCTGTAATTTTATATTGCTCATCGGTATTTAAAACACAATCAGCAATCTTTGTCCTATCTATATTCGCACTCTCAAAACATTCTTCAGAATCACCATCTTGAACAAAACAGCTCAAATAATCAAAATATTTTTCTTGTTCCTCTTTTTGAATACAATATTGCTTCAAATTTTCATCAATCTCTATTTTGTCATGCATAACATAATTCACAAAATAAACCCCCATATCAGCTTTACCTTTCAACAAATCATATACTGGTAAAAATGCTTTCTGAACTTGTAAACCATAAGGGCAATAAGACATTACGAAAAGCCTTACATCGGGACGATCTGTTTTTTCAATTCCCGCCAAAAGCTCTTCTTCTGGATCTTCTTTAATTTTAATAAATTGAGGAAATAAAATTTCTCCATCTTTGGTAATATAAGAATCAAATTCATCCTCACCTATCTTAAGCTTTAACCTATACAAACCACTTTCTTCTACTTTTTCCACCAAAGAAGCCATAACGCCTTCTTCCAACAAAATATTTTCGTTAATAAAACTCAAAGCATCCTCTGCTACTTTATTAATATCACCCTTGGAAGAAAACAACGAAAGACCATTGAAACTAACAAAAGCGACTACCAAAAGTAAAACCACAAGCAGTAAACCCGTGATATTCATCTCTTTTTTATTATTAACTTTTAAAAATTTACCCAACTTGATAAAACCTAATATATTTTTCATATAATTTTATATTTAATTTAATTATTTATACTTTCATTATATCTGCTTGAAAATTTGTGTCAAATTTTTAAATCTCGCATCCATCCGCATCGCCCAAAACAAAATTATTACGAATAGATAAGAACTTATTGCTTTGCATTTTCACCTAAAAAATAAATCACTTCGTTCTCATCTTTAAAATTTGTGACATCAAATTTTCTTGCTTTATTTTTCCGAGCTTGCCTTTTTTGCATTGTTTTTCAGAAAATTTAGAAATATGATTTTTAGCGTTGCCATACACTAAAATCGGAATTAAATCGTTTGAATGATCTTTTAAAACACAAGGTGTGCAATGGTCAGCTGTTATAACGACAAGTGTGTTTTTCAAATTCAAAATAAATTTTATATTCTTATCAATCTTTTCTATAAAGTCTCTCTTGCCTATAAAATTTCCATCGTGTCCGAGAGTATCTGTTGCTTTGATATGGCAAAAAACAAAATCATACTTTTTCAACGCGTTTTTCGCTGTTAAAATCTTTGCTTTCAAATTCGTATTAACCATCCCCGTAGCGCCTTTAACTTTTATCAAATCCATTCCTATAATCTTTGCTACCCCTTTATATAGTCCCCCTCCGGCAACGCAAACTGCGTTTAAATTATATCTTTGTTTAAAACTTTGTGGCTCTTTAAATTTCCCAGCCCCTCTAACTAGAATAGAATTAGCAACTAAAAGCCCCTGCTTTTGCCTTTTTTTATTCAATGGATGATATTCTAAAACTTGATGAGCTTTAATTAAAAACTTATTCAAAACTCCTGCTGTAAACCTTGATTGTTTTGATTTATCCAAAACAGCAACCTTTTCTGTTTTTCCGCCAACTTTATGAGGATCATTGCCAGAAATTTTAGAAGATAAATTTTCGCCCCTTAAAATCAAAACCGCGCGATGACCAAAAGATTTTTTTAAGAAAAACTGAACTCCATCAATTGTTGTCCCTGATAACGCCTTTACCAGCAACTGTGTTTTTTCTATCCTATTAGCTCGCCTATCAATAATTTTAGAATTTGAATCTATCGTAGCAAAATTCACACGCATAGCAATATCCCCTGATTTCATTTTTATCCCAACCCCCGCTGCTTCATAAGGACCTCTTCCCAAAAAACAATCCTTATATCCAAACAAAGCAATATGAGCTCCTTCTGAAGTTGGTGTTTTTTCTTTTGGAAACAAAAAAGGCGTTATTAAACCGCAAACACCTTTTTCAACTAAATAATCCAGATTCTGAGTATAAGCCACTTCCAACGGTGTCTTATTTCCTAATTCGGGAACAGGCAAATCCCCTAATCCGTCAAAAATAAAAAATAAAATTTTTTTCATAAATAATAGTAAATAAATTCAGAAAATGATGAAGCTAGGCAAGTAGAAATTTTTAATATGGGCGGTGGGTGGGCTGATTTCTATTAAAAATTTCTACTTGCCTAGCGACTTTAATTAAAATTATTTTCTGAATTTGCTTCTAAAAATGTGGGCGTAATTCAAGGTTATAATTCTTCTTCTATTCTCAATAAACGATTGTATTTTGCCAATCTTTCACCCCTGGCTGGAGCGCCAGCTTTTATAAAATCAGACGAAATGCCAACCGCAAAATCAGCTATAAAATCATCATTAGTTTCGCCCGAACGATGCGAAACCATTATTTTCCAATCAAAAGATCTCGCCAAACGCGCGGCTTCAAGCGCCTCGCTAACCGTGCCAATCTGATTTAATTTCAACAAAAGTCCATTGCACGCATTCTTGTTTTTAGCTTGCGTCATTCTATCTGAATTTGTTGTTAAAAGATCGTCACCAATATTAATAACTTTCTTTCCAAACTTTTTTGTCATCATCTGAAATCCCTCCCAATCATCTTCAGCAAAACCATCCTCAATAGAAATTATTGGATATTTCTTAATTAAATCCTGATAATAATCTAAAAATTCTTGCCTTGTAAAACTCATTTTTTTCTTTTCCATCTCATACTTTCCTTTTATATAAAATTGCGAAGCAGCCACATCCAAAGCAATCTTTACTTTATTTTTATATCCAGCTTGCTTAATAGCTTTTTGAATTAAATCTAAGGCTTGTTCTGGAAATCTTAATTGTGGAGCAAAACCGCCCTCATCTCCTATGTTTGTTGCGGATTTACCAAAATCTTTTTCTAAAATTTTCTTCAAAACAAAATAAATTTCACATCCAACCTGTAAATTTTTTGCGTATTTTTTAAACCGAGGAACGATCATAAATTCCTGAAAATCCAATTCATTTCCAGCATGTGCCCCGCCATTAATAATATTGAAACAAGGATTTGGAAACTTAAAAACGCCACAAAAAGCATTGTTGTAATGGTGCTTAACATATTTATAAATAGGCATTCTTTTTGCCTTCGCGCCAGCCCTACAAACAGCCATACTAACAGCCAAAATCGCATTCGCTCCCAATTGCGATTTATCTTTTGTCCCATCCATCTTAATCATTATATCATCTATCTTTTTCTGTTCTCTAACATCTTTTCCTTTTATTTTTGGCGCAATAATTTCATTTACATTTCTTACTGCTTTTAAAACGCCCATGCCATTATATCTTGCGCTGCCATCTCTTAATTCTTTTGCTTCTCTTTTTCCTGTTGAAGCCCCCGATGGAACCGAAGCCATAAAAACTCCGTCATTAGTTTCAATTTCAACTTCAACCGTTGGATTGCCACGGGAATCCAAAATCTCCCGCGCTTTTACTGATTTAATTTTAAAACCCTCCATAAATTTTTTATTTATTATAAACTACGCTATTTTTTCATAAATCTTAAATAATTACGGGCTGAAATCGCAGCTTTAGCGCCTTCGCCTGCAGCAACTATAATTTGCTTTAACATCACATCAGTAACATCTCCTGCAGCAAAAATACCAGGAGTTTTAGTTTCGCATGTTTTTGGATCTATTTTAATTTCATCTCTTTCATTGAACTCAACCCAACTATTTACAAAAGATATAACTGGCTGACTTCCAATTTCAATAAAAACACCTTGAACATTAAGAGTCCTCATTTCCATTGATTTACGATCTTGATAAACAATTGAATTAACAAATCGTTCTCCTTGAATATTTTTAAGAACAGACGAAACAATCACTTCAATCTTCCCTGAATTATACACCATTTCTTGATTATCCTCATCAGCATTAACTTTATCAGCGTATTCTAAAATATAAATCTTTTTAGCGTAATTAGTTAAAGCCAGAGCCGCCTCAAAACCAGCATTACCCCCACCAAGAACCGCCACAATTTTATCTTGAAACATTGGCGCATCGCAAAGAGTACAATACGAAACACCTTTACCAATAAATTCTTTTTCACCTTCAGCTTCACTATGCCGAGGATCAGCGCCAGAAGAAATAATAATTGCTCGCGTTTGAAATTTTTCGCCACCAACAGTTAAAAGATTAAATCCCTTTTCAATTTTTTCTATCTTTCTAATCTCGTCTTGTTTTATTTCAGCTCCAACACTTTTTAATTGATTTTTAAATCTTTGAATAAGTTCTACCCCACTAATCTCTTCAAACCCAGGATAATTTTCAATCGCAACTGCTTTTCTAGCCACCTGCCCACCAAAACCCTTAGCGACTAACAAAGTTTTTAATTTTTCTCTACAAGCATAAATTCCAGCCGTAATTCCAGCTGGACCACCACCTATTATAATAACATCGTAAATATTTTCATCCATAAATTCACTATTGTTATTCTGGCAAAACACATAAACTATTATTAAATCTATTTATATAATTAAATAGACCAATGATAGAAATAATTTCTACAATTTCAGCTTCAGAGCGTGTTTTTTTCATTATTTCAAAGGGTGCTGGATTGCAAATATTTCCAGTCTCGGTAATTTCTTTAACTAAACCAAAAAGAATTTTTTCTTCTTCCGACAATCCATTCATATCTTTTATTTTATCCAACTCTTCTTCGTCAACGCCCATTGTTTTCAACATTTTTGAAGTTACATCAACACAAAATTCACAACGAAGCGCCTGAGACACAACAAAAGCAATTTTCCATTTTAAATTAGGCTCTATCTTATCATTTTTCATTATAACTCCAAAAAGTTCTTTAAATTCTTTTAAAATTTTTGGACAATGCGCCATCACCTTCATCCATTCTGGAACTTTCTTTCCTTTATTTTCAAACTCTTCATAAATTTCTTTAATAATCTCGTCTATTTGATTTTTTTCTAAAGAAGAAATTGTAGCCATAATATTGATTTTTGTTAAATAATAATAAAATCCCGCTTTACAAAAATAATTTATAGTTTATAAAATTTCTTTTAAATATTTTCTTAACTCTTCTCCGTATTTTGGATGCTTTAAACAAAGATGAAAATTTGATTTCAACCAGCCAATCTTACTTCCACATTCCAACCAATCACCTTCAAATTCATATCCATAAATTATATTGCCATCTTCAACCATATCGTTCAACGCATTAGCTAAAATTATCTCCTTTTTCTTGGTTGGTTGAGTTTTTTTAAGATAACCAAAAACTTCTGGGGTAATAATATATCTTCCAGCTATAGCTAAATCGGAAGGCGCTACCTCTGCGGACGGTTTCTCAACAATTTTTTTAATTTTATAAAACCTGTTAGCAATTTTTTCCACTTCCACAACACCATAGCTTGAAATTTCGTCTTTTGGTTTTTTCTTCAAAGCAATAACTGGTTTTTGGCAAGTCTTAAAAACATTAATGAGTTGAGCAAGACAAGGAATTTTTGAATCAATAATATCATCTGGAAATAAAACAGCGCAAGCCTCTTTACCAATAAAATTACTTGCCTGCATAATAGCATGACCATCGCCCAAAGGATACTTCTGAGAAGCAGATAAAATAGAAACATTTTTTGAAATTTGATTTAATTTTTCTAATTCCTTTAAAATATCTTTTTCCTTTCTCTCTATTAAAATTTTTTCCAATTCCAGAGATCTTTCTAAATACTCCAAAACATTTTTTTTCTTTGGACGAACAACAAAAATAATATCTTTATTTATTCCTGAACCCACAATCTCGTTTAGAAGATATTGAATTGCTGGCTGATCAACCAAGGGCAAAAGTTCTTTGGGTATTGCTTTAGACAAAGTTAAAAATCTTGTTGCTAAGCCAGCAACGGGAATGATAGCTTTCCTTATTGTACTATTATCAATATTAAAAGTTTCCATAAAAATTAATTATTAAATAATTACAATTTATTATTTATTTTCTTTTCTCCGCAAAAAAGTAGGAATATCGTATTTTTTTTCTTCTTTCCAAAAATTTTGTTCTTCATAATCTTTTTCTTCTTTTAAATCCATTCCAGTTTTTCTAATCTTGCCATTATTAATTGGAAGTGAATTATTTCGTGAAACAACGGATTGTAAAAATTCTGCTTTCTTTTCTTTATTATCATCCTTAAATTTATAATCATCCAAAGAAGAACCATTAACGGGATTTTTAATAATTTTATTCCCAGCATTTTTTTTTAATTGATCTTTTTTATCAACTTTTTCCGCGTCAAATTTTTCAAGTTTTTGATCAACGTTTTTTTGCGAATTAGATAACAATAGCTTTCTTTTTTTCTGCGCTACTGGCGACCCTATTATTTGTTTCAACTTATTTTCGCTTATATCTTTTTTGGGAGGAATAACGATTGCTTTCTCTGATGATACTGCCGATGTCGCTATTTCTTTAATATTAGAATTTGCTAAAACGGCCACAGTTGATTTCAACTCTTCTCCATCTCCATTAGAAGATCTACTATTCAAAGATTTCTTAGACGACTTAGAAACAACGGTTAAATTTGCCTTTTTCGCGGGCTTAACTTTCTTTTTATATTTTTTATCTTCTTTTCTTTTCCCGGTGGCAAGCAAAACTATTCTTAATTTATCGTTATAATTTTTATCATAAGAAATTCCAAAAATTATTCTTGCCTGCTTATTATAATTAGCAATGCTATTGCTAATTTGTTCAACCTCTTTCATTTTTAAATCTTTTGATGCGGTAATATTAAATAAAATTCTTTCTGGAACCAAAAGAAAAGAATTAAATCTCGCTGAATCTTCTCGTCCAATATTATATTGACTTAACGGATTATATAAAACTTTTTTTACTGCTTCTTCTGCGCGATTAAAACCCATAACTTTAACGCTATTAAGATAAGCGACCTTTTCTTCGCCATCCAAAACCATTTTAAAATCTGCGAAATCAATATTTATCAATCCAGACAAATAAATCATTTCAATAAGCCCCTCTAAACTTTCAATTAAATTTTTATTTATAGTAGAAAAAGATTCTTTTAATGGTGTTTTCTTATCAATAATCTTAAAAATCTTTTCATTAGGGAAAACGGTCAAAGTATTTAAAAAAGGAATAATTTTTTCCAAACCGCTTTTAGCAATTTGGAATTTCTTCTCTCCCTCAAACTTAAAAGGTAATGTAAATACGCCTAAAGTATTCTGATTTAACTCTTTAGAGACTTCAGCAAAAATAGATGTCGCACCAGAGCCAGTCCCTCCGCCCAAACAAGACACTAAAATACACAAATCGTATCCCTCAAAAAGTTTAGATATTCTTTCTTTTTCTTTTTGCGCGGCAAGCCTACCAATATTAGAATTCATTCCACACCCCAATCCCTGAGTTAAATTTTTACCAAACTGAAAAGTTTTAACTCCGCGCGGAGCTTGTTTAAGTGCTTGAGCATCAGTATTAGCGACCACAAAACTCACCCTTTTCAGCCTTAAAGCAAGTTCGTTTACAATTGAACCTCCACCTCCACCAACTCCGATTATTCTTATTTTAGATTTATAAGCATCGCCAAAGACATGCTCTTCTAGGGCTACTGCCTTTCTTGACTTGCTTATTTTTTTCACAACTTTCTTTTTCGGCTTCTTTATCTTACTTACTATTTTCTTTATTTTCTTGCGTTCATTTTTTTTCACAACTTTCTTTTTCGGCTTCTTTATCTTACTTAC
>JAUVKU010000034.1 GCA_030596105.1 bacterium | reverse complement strand
TATTTTTCTACCAGTCAGGTAATATTTGCTGCTGAAGGCGAGGAATTTGAAGGCAGAACGCACATTCTTAATCTGAGTGATTATACTCCTGAGGGTTCGTATGCAGCTCCTTATCCCGCTCGTTATGGCTACGCGCGCACTACTTCAGAATATAATACTCCAGCTGTTGGAGAAGGAGTTATGCATCATAGTGTGACGATTACAGGACTTCAACCAAATACTATTTATTATTTTCGTTGTGTTTCGCATGCTTCACCGCCATCTATTACTAGGCAATATACATTTGTAACTATAAATCCAAATCAGGGGACAGAAGAGGGTGATGAAGGCTCTCAAGATCAGGGTTCTGGAGATGAAGGCTCTGGAGATGAAGGCTCTGGCGGAATTGTTAAGGGCGTTGAGGACGTAATTGAAAAGGTTGCGGGAGCATTTACTGGAGGAGATTTTTTTGAAGAGGAAGAAGGGTTCGCTGACGACGAAAAAGAAAAGAAAGACGAAGACAAAGAGGGTAACGAAAAAGCAAAAGATGATTTTAATAAGTTTTTGGCAGGAGCTGGGGGGCTTTTTGGAGATTTAAGTTTGAAACAGATTCTTGTTATTTTTGGAATTTTTGTCTTGATATTGATTTTATTATTTTTCTTGAAAAGAAGGAGAAAGGAATACGAGGAAGAAAAACAAAAAAATCAACCCCAACAATAGATTATATAGATTTCAACAATCGGAAGTTGAACTTCCGATTATTAAACTTTAGAAAAGAGAATAGTTCCGCTATTTAGCGGAACTGTTTTTGTTTTATGATTATTATTCGGAATAATCGGAAGTTCAACTTCCGATTATTGTCAATTGGTGTTATGGGGTGATTTGGAATATTTTGGAGTTGTTTAATAGGTAGATTTTATTTCCGTTCATAGAAACAGTGAAATCTTTTAGGTTATTAAATTTATCGCTTTGGAATTGTTTAATAATTTCGCCGTTTTTGTTAAGAATTATTATTCTATTTTTTGCTGGTTCTAAAATGTAAAGATATGGTAAGGCAGAAGATGTCCAGATTTTAGATGGGTTTTCTAAAACAGGGAAGAAATTTAGATCTAATGTTTCTTTATATTCTCCATTGTGATAGCGATCAATTTTATTGTCTTGAGTTAGAATCCATAAATTGCCATCAACTGCGATTGATTTTGCCGCAATTGGTTTTTTAGTTTTTGGATTAAGCCATATTTTTATCTCAAGTTTTGTTTCGTTTTTGTCAAAAATACTTTTCGCAATGTCGCCCTTATTACTGTCTAAAAAATATAGGTTTTGGCTAAATGACGAAACATATTGTGGATTAAAATCAGAATAAGGGAATTCCATTGTAATAGTTTTGCTTATCTCGTTGTTTTCTAAAAGAGATAACTGGTTTGTGTCTGAGAAAAATAGAATATTGTCGTTTAGGTTGTATGACAGCTTGTTTGTTTCGTTCGTGTTTATAAGAAGGGGCTTTTGTTCTTGGATTTTATAAATATCGTTTTCTGATGGGTTAGAAAGATATATTATTGAGTTTTTTACTATAAGTTTTTGCGGATCAAATCCTTGTTCAGTGAATTCAAAGAAAAGACTTGGTTCGTTAATCTTTTCCATATTGTAAATAGGGGACATGGCTTGTTCTATCGTGTTTTTAAGAGCCAATACATCGTCTTTTATTGGAGATTTTTCTATTGAAATAGCCGAAATATCTTCTAGCGCTTCTTGGAACAAAAGGCGGGCCCTTTCTTCGTCTTTGAATATTAAAGCGTTTTCAGCTTTCATTGTTTTTGATTCTATTTCTTTCAAAATTTGCATTGCCGTTTCTATGTTTTGTTTTTCTTGTTTTTGAAAAATAAAAGAACCAAGTATAAGTATTGAAATTAGAATAAAAGCAGATAATAGCGTTTTTTTAACATCAACCTTTTTTGAAGTATTAAAGATCATAGAAAAAGCTTTTTTCTCGGTTCTTGCAAGGGGCGATTTTTCTGGAGGGACTTCTATTGGTGGAGTGTCTTTTTTTTGTTTTGAAAAAGATGATATTTTGGTTTTAATTTGAGTGAGTTGAAACCCAATTTTTTTTATTTGGAAAATAAATGATTGAAAATATTCTTTTGCTGTTTTCTTCGCATTTTTTTGAGCAGAATCCGAAAACATTAAAAGGCAAACTCCGCTAATTCCAGAAAAATCTTTTTGGTATTTTGCAAAGATTTTTTTAAGTTCTTTTTCTTCGTTGGTTGTGGTTAGTTCTTTAATTAAATTTTTCTTTTGGAAGAAATTAAACGCATCGTTAGTTAAAATCATAATTTTGTCATTTGGTGATAACATTCCAGTTGCAATGTTTCCAAAGGTTTCAGAGGAACAGGTTTTTGTGTTTTGAAATTCAAGGTTTGTGCCGATGTCAATTATTTCTACGCTCGGTTCATCATTTTCGTCCAGAGAATAATCAGTTTTTAATAGTAGAATTTTTATATTTCCGATTTTTGTGAAGTTTAAAATAAAATCATTTAAGCTTATTGCTACGAAGTTTAAATTTCCCAACCAACTTGTATTACCTTTATTTGTTTTTTGAGTTAAGAATTGATTTGCTTTTTTTAGTCCATTTTTAAGATTTAGTTCTGATCTCTTTGGTGTTAAGTCGTTGGCATTGTTTTCGGTATAGTATTCTGTTTTAATGATTTTTGCTAAGTCGTTTAAAAGTTTGGAATTTTGAGGTAGAACATTAGTGAATTCGCCAGCAATATATAAATTTCCTAAATTTTTTTCTTGGGCATTTTCAGGTTCAAAAATAAAGCTGTCATAAACAACTTCTTTTTTTGCTTTTGGATTGAAATAAAGTTCAATGATTTTCATAAATTTATTATTTTATGTTTTTATTATAACTCTTTTTTTTAGGAAAGAAAAATGATAGAATAATGATAGAATAAAAAGGTAAAAATGAGATAAAATAAGATAAAATATAAAAATTATGGAAGAAATGAAATTTACAAAAGATGTTCGTGTTAGGATTGCCCCGTCTCCAACAGGGTTTTTGCATATTGGTTTAGCTCGCGCAGCGCTTTTCAATTATCTTTTTGCTAAGAAAAATAACGGAAAATTTATTTTAAGAATTGAAGATACTGATCTTGAAAGATCAAAATCTGAATTTGGAAAAGACATCATAGAACAGTTGGAATGGCTTGGGCTTGAATGGGACGAGGGTCCATTCAAACAAAGTGAGCGAATTTCTATTTACGCAAAATATTTAGATAAGCTTTTGAAAGAAAAAAAAGCGTATCATTGTTTTTGTTCAAAAGAAGAATTAGAAGCAGAAAGGCAATATCAGTTAAGCATTGGAAAGGCTCCTTGTTATAGCGGAAAATGCAGAGAGCTTTCTGAAGATGAGGTTCAAAAAAGGTTAGCAAATGGCGAAAGATCGGTTATAAGATTTAAGACGCCGAGCAAAAAAGTTGTTTTTCGGGATTTGGTTCGTGGAAAAATAGAGGTTGATTCGTCTTTATTGGGAGATATAGCGATTGCAAAGAATTTAACGGCTCCCTTGTATAATTTCGCTGTTGTTATTGATGATTTTGATATGAATATCAATTATGTCATTCGCGGAGAAGATCATATCTCTAATACGCCAAAGCAAATTTTAATACAAGAAGCGTTGGATATTCCTCAGCCAAAATATGCGCATTTGCCTCTTATTTTAGGGTCTGATAGAGCAAAATTAAGCAAAAGGCACAATGCCGTGTCTGTGGCTGACTACAGAAAGCAAGGTTATTTGCCTGAAGCTATGATTAATTTTATGGCGCTTTTGGGTTGGAATCCTGGCACAGAAAAAGAAATTTTTTCAATGGATTCTTTAATTAAGGAATTCTCTATAGAAAAGGTTCAAAAGGGAGGGGCTGTTTTTAATCTTCAGCGTTTGGATTTTATCAACGGCTTTTATATTCGCCAGAAACCTTTAGATGAATTGGCTAAATTATGTTTGCCTTATTTTATTGAAAGTAAATTGATTGATGAATTTTCCGATGGGAAATATGAGATATTGGAAACAAGAGAAACTGTCGGCTTTGATTATTTAGTAAAGACAATAGGTCTTTATCAAGAACGGTTAAAAAAACTTTCAGAGATTACAGAATTGATTGATTTTTTCTTTAAGGAAAAAATAGATTACGACAAAGATTTGTTAAAATGGAAAGACATGAGTGATACAGATTTAAAAATTGTTTTGGAAAAATTAGAAATAATACTTTCTGGAATAGAGTTAGAAGAGTTTAATAAGGAAAATTTAGAAAAAATTTTAATTATTGAAGCTGATAAAACAGGGAATAGGGGGTCTTTGCTTTGGCCGTTAAGGGTTGCTTTGAGTGGCAAAAAAGCGTCAGCAGGGCCATTTGAAATAGCTGAGATTTTAGGAAAAGAAAAGGTTTTGCAAAGAATAAAACACGCTCAAGAATTTTAGATTGATTAGCAGGGCAAATTTAGGAAATAATTTTAATTAAGGTCGCTCAGCAAATAGAAATTTTTAATAAAAATCAGCCCACCCACCACCCATATTTAAAATTTCTATTTGCTGAGCTTTACCATTTTTGAATTTTAGATTGATTAGCAGAGCAAATTTAGGAAATAATTTTTTATGTTTCAAATTAAAGAAATAATTCAAAAACAGGATTGGGAGGATTTTTTGACTTCTTGTGAAGGCAAAACATTTTTAAATTCTTGGAATTGGGGAGAGTTCCAGAAAATGATGGGGTGTAAAATTTGGCGTTTCGGAATTTATAGCGATGAATTGTCGGCAACTGTTTTGGTGATTAAAATTCAGGCAAAAAGAGGCGTTTTTTTATTTGTTCCTCACGGACCCATAATGTCTGTTAATTCTGGGGTTGAAATAGATGTTTTAAGGGTTTTATTGAGTAGGTTAAAGGAAATTGCCAAAGAGCAAAACGCAAGCTTTATAAGGATTGCGTCGTGTTTTGAAAACAGTGATGAAAATATTAAAATTTTTAAAGATTTGGGTTTTAGGGTATCGCCAACACATATGCATCCAGAAATAACATGGGAATTAGATATTTCGCCAACAGAAGATGAACTTTTGATGAATATGAGAAAGACAACGAGGTATTTAATTCGGCAAGCTGAAAAAAATAAAGATGTTGAAATAGTAAAGAGTCAAGATATCAATGATATAGAAAAATTTAACGAGCTTTATCAGGCAACAGTTAATCGCCATCATTTTACCCCGTTTTCTTTAAAATATTTGAAAAATGAATTTTTAGCTTTTAATTTAGATAATCAAGTTTGTATTTTTTCTGGAAAATATAAAGGCGAGATTGTTGCTTCGGCAGTAATGATTTTTTGGCAGGGGATTGGCTTTTATCATCAGGGTGCTTCATCTTTGAAGTATCCTAAAATTCCCGTTTCTTATTTATTGCAATGGGAAGCTATAAAAGAAGCAAAGAAAAGGGGTTGTAATTTGTATAATTTTTGGGGAACAGCTCCATTGGTAATGATTGATAATCAATTGCGCGTAGTGAATAAAAAACATCCTTGGAGCGGGCTTACTCTGTTTAAAATGGGATTTGGCGGTTATAAAAAAGAATATGCAGGAACTTATGATTTTGTTTTGTCGTCAAGATATTGGTTAAATTATATTATTGAAACAGTAAGAAAGGCAAGAAGAGGATTATAATTTAAGGTTTTTAAAAAAAAGAGCACCGATGAGGCGCTTTAAGTTTTTTGCGATAGCTCTATATTTTTCCTTTTTTGATCATCTTATCAATTAACCTGTCGTTCTTGTAGTCTTGTCGCAGAGAGTGCACATACCAAATCACAGTGGCAATTGTCGCTACCCATATTCCTCCAATTAGCACATATCCTATGTCTATCATTTCATTTTTACCTTTGTATTTAATATACATTATTTATGAAAAAATGTCAAGGTTATAAAACTAAATTTTCAAGAAAAATATCCACGAATAATTTTTTAAAACAGATTTTTCGTAGGTTTGTTTTGTCAAAGCAAAGCAATACCGCGCGTTTTTCGCATATTCGTAATAGGCGTTATAGGACGAGGAAGAAAAAAACCATATTAAGAAATAAATTTTTTTGGTTTGCAATTTTGTTTTTGTTTATTTTTCTTTTTAGCTTTTACTTTTTAATTTTTTTTTCCGTGTTTCAAATAAAAGAAATTATAATTTCAGATGGGGTGAGGATTTCAAAAGAGGATATTAGGGAAAGAGTTGAAGAAGAAATTACAAACAAGATTTTATTTTTTGAAACTAAGAGTATATTTTTAGTTAATAATAGAGAAATAATTAAAAGTGTTTTGGGTGGTTTTCCAGCAATCGTTGAAATTAAAATAAGTAAAAATTTTCCAAATAGTTTAAATGTATCTATTGTGGAACGATCTGAGGCAGTAGTTTTTTGTCAGCTTGTATCGTTGGGTGAAACATTGATAGTTAATGATTCTACTACGACTGAAGCTAATTTTGATGAAATTGAGAGAAGCCCCGATTCTATTGAGGATATGGCGGGCGAGGAAGAGTGTTTTTTATTGGATAATCAAGGAATAATTTTTTATTCCGCAGAAAGCGATCAGGAAAAATTAGAGATTAGGAATTTGTGCTTAACTGAAAAAATAGCGTTAGGGGATAGAGTTGTTGAGAAGGAAAAATTAGATGAGATTTTAGGAATTGCTTTTGAAATAAAACAGGGTTTAAAGATTCCAATTGATTTGTTGGAGATTGCCTCTAACGATAGATTAAATGTTAAGACAAGCCAAGGATGGGAAGTTTATTTCAATCTTGACGAAGATACGGATTGGCAAGTTGTGGAACTGGATTTGCTTTTACAAAAAAAGATTTCTTTGGAAGAAAGGGGGTTGTTGGAATATATTGATTTAAGATATAGCAAGGTATTCTACAAATACCGCTAATAGAATTTATTTTAAGATAAAAAAATATCGAGGTTAAATCTCGATATTTTTTGTTGTTTTTGCTTTGCTATTCAATATAGAAGACGAATATTGAGTAGCCGATTTTTGCGACAAGTTCGTGTTTGTTGAGCCAGTCGTAGTAACCGGTTAATTCGGTAAATCCTGTAGCGGGTTCGCCTTGTCCTCCTTGCAACAGGCTTACGGAAACAGCCAAGTAATTGCCTTTGGGAAATTCCTCTTCGCTACGCGTGCCCCACCATTGTTGAAATTTTTCTTTTAAATAATATTCTTGTCTTCCTCCACCAAAATAGTCAACATATATTGTGTCAATGTCGTTTTTATC
>JAUVKU010000004.1 GCA_030596105.1 bacterium | reverse complement strand
GAGAATTGTGAAGAACGAGGAAGTGTGTACGACAATACACATTGACGAGTTCTGAATAATTTGTAGCCGAAATTTTGAAATCGCAGTAGAAATGATATTGTTCAATGGTCTCATGATATGCCCGGGTGGTGGAATGGTATACACGGAAGACTTAAAATCTTCTGGGAGTAATCCCTTGTGGGTTCGAGTCCCACCCCGGGCACCAATATTAATTTTTGCGGAACTGGTTGATTAGTTTGTCATCCAGTAAAAACATAATGATTTTGAAGACAAAAACACTTTGCGTTAGCAAAGTGTTTTTAAATGATTTTAAACAATTCTAATGGGTTTAATTCTTTAAGACTTCTATATATGTGAATTTTACTCCGTAATTTACAGCTTCTGTGTTAGTTGGAAGCCAAACATCCACATGAAAATCTCCTTTTCTACTGTGCATTCTGTCTTCAACCACGAAAATTTTATCTCCGTAAATTTCAGGCATACGAATTCTTGTGCCGAATAAAAGTCCATTATTTGCTACAATTCCAAATCTTGTTCGGCTTCCAGACGCTGTAATAAAAGGCGTGCTATCAGTTTGCCATTCTAAGCTTGTGTAGGCGCTTGTAATAACATTTATTTTTCGGACAACTTTTGGCTCAGGCAATAGAGAAATTGGCACAATACTGTTCCCTTGTATAAAAGTCAAAGAGTCGTTTCTTATTATTCGGCTTGTATCTTCGGGTGTGCTTAAGAAACTAAATTGTTTAGCCTCAGAAAACAAACCAAAGAAAGATAGCCCTGCTATAAATAAGAAAGATATTTTGGTAAAATCTGTTTTTTTGAATATTTTCATAATTTATTGAAAAAATTTATTATTTTTCAATTTCATTTTTTGTTCAAATTAAAAATCCCTCGTCAGGGACTAGCTCTATCCTAGCCCATTTTCGCTAATTTGTCAACCAGTTTTTCGTATTTTTGACATTTTTGATGTTAATTGTTTCTTATTAATAATAGTTGTATAATAATTATATAATAGTTGTTTAGTAAATATAATAGTTTTAATGGCGTAGACCAATATATGAAAATCGGGTTTTTTAGTGATAGTTATTTGCCAACAATTCATGGAGTAACTGTTTCAATGCAAAATTTTAGAAAGGGGCTGGAAAAAATAGGTCAGCAGGTTTTTATTTATGCTCCTTATGTAAAAGGGTATAAAGAGAAAGAAACGAATATTTTTCGGTTTCGTTCTTTAAAAATGTTTGATAAATCACAATTATATCTTGCGTTTCCGTTTTTTCCTAAAAATTATCCTTCAAAAATCACTAAATTTAAATTAGATATAGCGCATGCGCAATCCCCCTTTAGTTTGGGATTGTTGGCGAAATACATTGCTCAACGCCAAAATATTCCATTAGTTTATACGCACCATACGCATTATCCAGAATATGTAAAATTTTATTTGAAAGAAAAATTATTACTTCCGTATTTAGCTCAGGCTTTAAGCTCTTGGTATTCAAATATGGCAGACGCTGTAATTAGCCCATCGCATAAAATGAAGCGTCTACTTGAAGATTATGGCGTTAAACGACCAATTTATGTTTTGCCTAATGGAGTGGATTTAGATCTTTTTAAAAAATCCGAAGAAGAGAAAATTAGACTTAAGAAAAAATATGGCATTGCTTCAGAAACAAAGATATTGCTTTTTGTTGGAAGAATGACTAAAGAAAAGAATTTAGAATTTTTATTAAAAGCGTTTAAAGAAATTTTGAAAAAAACAAAAACGCCTACGCTTTTATTTATGGTGGGACCTGGTCCCTATCTTGATAATCTTCGTCAACTTGGAGACGAGCTTGGAATTAGTCAATTTATTAATTTTACTAGTTCTGTTGTTAGTTCAAAAATACCAGAGTATTATAAGATGTCTGACATATTTCTTTTTTCTTCTTTAACTGACAACCAACCATTAGTTATCTTGGAAGCAATAGCTTCTAGCTTACCTGTTGTAGCGTTAAAAGACGACGCTCTTGAAGGAACGGTAATTCATAAAAAAAATGGATTTTTGATTGAAGAACAAGATTCAAAAATTTTTGCGAAAAGAGTTTTAGAACTTTTAAGCAATATTTTTTTATACGAAAAATTTTCAAAGGCTTCTTTGAAAATAGCGGCTAATTTTTCAGAGGAAAATCAAGCAAAAAAATTATTAGTAATTTATAAAAAAATTATTAAAAATAAAAAAAAATAATATGAATATAGGATTTTTTACTGACACATATCTTCCTGGCGTTGGAGGAACAGAAGTTTCTATGGAGATGTTTAGGAAAGATGTGGAAAAAATGGGGCATAAGATATTTATTTACGCTCCCTATTTTTCTAATTATAAAGATGTAAATCCTAATGTTTTTCGTTTTAAGGCGTTGAGAATTATGAAAAGTCCAGAAATGAGGTTAGCGATTCCAATTTTTCCTAAAAAGCCTTCTCAATTGAAAGAGATTTTAGATTTTAAGTTAGATATTGTTCATTGTCATACTCCTTTTACAATGGGATTTTTGGGGCGTTATATTGCTAAACGCCAAAATATTCCATTGGTTTATACGCACCATACGCGTATTCCAGCATACGCTATAATTCATTTTAAAGAAAAAATCGTTCTTCCATATATGGGAAAGGCATTAAGTAAGTTTTTTGCAAATCAAGCGCAACTAACTATTGCTCCATCTTATAAGTTTAAAAAAATTTTACAGGATTATGGCGTGAAAACAAAAATAGCGGTTTTGCCTACTGGAATTGATGTGCCGATTTTTAAAAAAACAATACGGGAAAAAAAGAAAAAAAGAAAAGAGCTTGGAATTAGTCCCAAAACAAAAGTATTGCTTTTTGTTGGCAGGATATGCGAAGGAAAAAATGTGAGTTTTTTGCCAAAAGTGTTAAAAGAAGTTTTAAAGACAAGACAAGATGTTTTATTGATAATGATTGGCAATCAAGGGCATTATTTTGAAACACTTAAAACGCAAGCACAAGATTTGGGAGTAGAAAAATTTATTAAATATATTAATAGGGTTCCATATCCTAAACTTCCTGATTTTTATAATTTAGCCGATGTTTTCGTTTATCCATCTTTAAGTGAAACGCAGGGATTAGTGGTCTTAGAAGCTGCCGCAAGCGGGCTTTCCATAGTTGCTTTGGATGATTCTGCTTATAAAGGGGTTGTTGTTAATAAAAAAAATGGATTTTTAATTAAAAAAGAATCAGTCTCTTTATTTGCTAAAAAAGTTTTAGAACTTTTAGAAAATGAAAAATTGCGTAAAAGATTTTCTTTAAATTCTGAAAAAATTGCAATAGATTTTTCAGCGGAAAATCAAGCGAAAAAATTAGTAGATATTTATCAAGGATTGATTAAAAAATAAGTTTAATAATAATATAAAAGCAGTCCCGATTTTGTCGGGACTGCTTTTGGGTTTTTAGGGATTTACCAAAAATATTTTTTTGGCTTCATTCCACATTTCGTCATCTTTATGGATTGTTTTCATCCAATACCACCATTCTCCACCCCATAGATAAAATTTATCAAAGCCAGTTGCCTTGGCAAATTCCATATTTTCTCGGAATTGTTTTAAGTTCATTGATTTTTTTTGTTCTTCTAATGGAGAGTCGTATAGCAGTCTTGATCCCCATGGTTCTGCTTGAAGTTCTGTGCAGATTACATCTTTATTAAAAAAATGTTTAATAATTTGTAATCTTCTCCAAAAATAAATTGGCGGGAAGTGATAAGTTATATGTCTTTCTAATTTGCCAAACCAGATTATTTTATATAGCGATGTTCCGACAATGTCCCCTATTTTCGCTTCTTTTAACCAAAGCGACCATTCTCCGCTACTCGTTATAACTATAGGATGTTTTTGATCATCAAATTTTTTTACTAATTCTACCTCTTTCTTTAGAAATTCTTTGTCGCTCCATGGACATACGCCGAATGGATAAAGGGGCTCATTTTCAATTTGCCAATATTTAATGGCTGGAGAGTCTTTATATCTTAAGACTATTTGTTCCAGCATTGCTAAAATTTCTTTTTGTTGCTCTTGTTTGTTTAAATTAGTTGCCCATTGAGGTAAGTGGCATTCTGGCCATCGCCCTGTTTTCATACCTATTATTAAAAGAATTTTTACTTCACGATTTTCTGCTTCTTTAATTTGCCAATCCATATCTTCAAAATAGTATTCTCCTTTTTTTGGTTCAATTAAGTCCCAATGTACAGCGGTTTTAATTCTTTTTATTCCTAAATCGTCCATTAAAGCTAAATAAGTTTTTTTCCAATCTAATTTAAAATCTTGCGCGTGTTTTTGTGAAAAGCACACTCCCCAAGCTATATTTTCAGCTTGAGATTTTTTTCCAAAAAATAAATAGCCAAACAAAGACAATAAGAGTAAAAGCAGGGCAATAAATGCGAATAGGGTTATTTTGAAGATTTTTTTCATAGTTGTATTAAAAAATCGTTATTTTATGTTTTAATTTTTAGGATAAAGTAAAAATTATTAATCCTAAGACGATTAAAAAAGTAGCTCCGAATTTTTGTAAAAGGCTTTTTTTAGAAACATTTTCTTTTAGAAAATTAGGAAATTTTAAAGAGATGATTATAGTAAGAAATAACAAGAAAAGATATTGTATTCCTTGCAGGGCGTTGATAAAAGCTAAATAGCATAATGGAGCCAAAGCAATCGCAAAGTTTTGTAGGATTGATCCTATTGCTGCCAAAGATTGATTTAAAAAGAAAGCTTTAATTGTTTTTGGTTTAAAACTTGTTCGTTTTTTGAAAATTTCATTTCTTACTTTATGAGAGAAAAGGAAGCATAGCGCCATTAAAAATCCCCCAATTCTTATCCAGATAAATCCATTCCAAAACGGTTGTGATATGTAAACTGTTTTTGTTAGAAAAAGAGATAGAGAAAATAAGAAGGCTATTATAATGGAGATTTCAATGCCTTTCAATGAGAAACTGTTTATAAAAAAATTAATTCCTTTTAATCTTTTTACATTTTTCTTTTCATAGGTGATAAGAATGCTGCCCAATATTAAAAGAATAAATGAGAGTATTTTCCAATGTCCCCAAGAAATTTTTTCATCGGAAAAAAAATAAATTAAGACTAAAGTAAAAATAGGTAGAATTCCTCCAATTGCTGGAATAATTTTAGAAGCTTCAAAATTTTTAAATGCCCAATATAAAGCAAATAGAGCTAAGATAGTTATTATTCCAGCAGAAAAATTAAGCGCGAGTTCTTGTAGAGTTGGAACAAAAAATCCTACAAAAGGAAAAAGCACTATGCTTGTTGCACCAAGTATTCCAACATAAAACGCATAGATTTTCGCTCCTGGAATAGGGCCCCTCACAAGATACCTATCAAAAAGAGATGTTGCTCCAAAAGCACAATAACTTATGATTGTGAATATTAACCAAAGCATAGCTTCTTTATTTTATTAAATAATTATTTTTGCAAATTTTAGCGTAATAATTAGCGCTTGGACGAGGTTTCCGTTTCATTGTTTTATAATCAATTTCAATTAGTCCGAATTTTGGAGAAAAGCCTAACGCCCATTCAAAATTATCCATTAAAGACCAATGGAAATAACCCTGAACATCTACGCCCTCTTCTATTGCTTTGTGTATGTAAAAAAGATGGTCTTTAATAAAATTTTTTCTGTGTTTATCTTGAGCATCTGCTAAGCCGTTTTCTGTAATATAGATTGGCTTTTCAAATTTAGATAGATATTTTAAAAGATGATAGATCGCTTGAGGATAAATTTCCCAACCAATATCAGAGATTTTTTTATCTAGATTTTTTTTAAAAGGAGGATAAAAAATTATTCTACTGCGAGTATAGTAATTAATGCCTATATAATCAAGCTCGTTTTCAATTTTTTTTAAAAAAAGATGGTTATAAAAATAATGTATTAATAGTGCGATAAGTTTTTCTAATATACATTGCTTTCTTGCTGGTTCAGTATGGCTAACTGCTTTTGAAATACTTACTTTTGCTTTAGGATATTTATTATGTATAGTTTTATAACTTACTTTGTGTGCTTTAACAAAATTATTAAAAACATTTATTGCCTTAATGGGATTGTTTTTAAATGGTGGCCAATTGCCAGCCATATAACCACCTCTAATATAAACATGTGGTTCATTTATAGTTACCCAAAAATCAACTAAATATCCCAATTTTTCAACAATAATTTTTACATATCGTTCAAAGCAATCAGCAGATTCTTTATTGCTCCATCCTCCAATTTTTTCAAACCAAATTGGATTGGTAAAATGCCAGAGAGTAACCATTGTTTTAATTTTTCTTTTTTTTAAAGCTAAAAGAACTTTTCTGTAATGTTCAATTTCTTTTTTATCAAATTTTCCTTTTTCTGGTTCAATTCGCGCCCATTCAATTGAAAAGCGGTGAGCATTTTGATTTAAGGATTTTATCAAATCAAAATCTTGCTCATAGCGATTATAATGATCGCAAGCTTTGCCTGATTTGAACTTTAATTCTTTTGCTTGTTCGGCTTTCCACCAATCATTGTGTGTGTTGTTGCCTTCAACTTGATGACTGGAAGTGGCAGAACCCCATAAAAAATTTTTTGGGAAGTTTAAAATTTTTTTCATTTCATTAACTTTTAATTGTGAAATAGTTTTTGCTACGATTTTCGTGTTCAAGCGAACTCGCACAAACACGAAACTCTCGTTACAAACCTATTCCGCGATTAAAGGTTCAGCAAACGGCATTTTTAAAATGCCTAATTTTTGCTTTTTTATTATTTAAGTCTATTTTTATTCCGATAATATCAATTTGCCATTTAGAATCTAACGGAATTTTATTTTGATTAAGCCAAATTTCAGCAAGTTTTATCAGTTTTTTTTGTTTCTGAAAATTTACTTTGTCTTCTGGGTTAAAATTTATATTATCTTTTATTGTTTTTACTTCAACAAAACTAATTACGCCGTGTTTTTTAGCTATAATATCAATCTCGCCTTTATCTAATTTGTCATTTGTTAAATTAGGCAAAGGAGAATAATAATTTTTTTCTAAAATTTTATATTTTTTTTGCTTGAGATAATTTGAGGCAATCTCTTCACCAAAAATTCCAAGTTGCTTAGATGCGATATTCATATTGAGTATGATCTCTTCATATATAATACCTTAAAATGAAGTTGTTGAACAACATTATTAAAGATATTAAAAAAAGCTGAGATTTTTCAGCTTTTTAATTTTAATAGTATGGGAGAGCGAAGCTTTTAGTCGTCTCTATGTCTGAATGGAAGATTTAGTTTTATTCCATAAGTGTGCGCTTTTCCTATTATTCTTCCTGGTTCTGCTTTTCTAAATCCGTGAAAATCTGAGCCAATAGTTTCGTAGAGGAAATTTGCTTTTGCGATTTCATGTAATGACAATGCTTGCTCTTGCGTATGACGACAATAACAAACTTCAATTCCTTTTAAACCTAATTTTTGAAATTCTGTTATTTGTTTTTCAATTTCTAAAAGTGTGGTTCGTTTCCAAAAAGGATGCGCTAAAACCGCTATACCGTCCGCTTTGTTTATCATATTGATAGTTCTTTTTATTGTTGGTTTTTCTTTTTTTATTCCACATGGATCGTCTTTCAAAAATTTTTTGTTGAAGCCTCTTTTACTTTTGATTTGCAAAATCTTTAAAATTCTGCGATTTGCTTTGTTGTTATGTATGGCTTCCCAGAAATGGCTATTTTCTATTTTTCCGTGATTAGCATCATAAATTTTTTTCAAGGAAATTTTAAAACCGCATTTTTTTAAAATTTCAACAATCTCTCTGTTATAGGCTATCCCGATTTTTTTTTGTGAAGATAAAAAAGAATTTAATCGCGTGTTTTCTGGATCCATAAAGTAGCCTAAGACATGCTGAGTTTTTTCTTCATAATGACATGTAAATTCAGCGCTACAATTTGTGATTACATTAATACCTATTTTATTTCCCTCTTTTATTGCTGCGGGAATTCCACCAATAACATTGTGGTCAGTGAGCGCAACATATTTCAATCCATTTTTTTTACATTCTTTTATGAGTTGTGACGGAGAAAGGTCCCCATCAGAAAAATGTGAATGTAAATGCCAATCAAATCTCCGAAAATTTAACTCATTTTTCATTTTTTTCCCGTTTTTTATTTTAAAGAACTGTGGCGAGAGTATATCATTTTATACTCTTGTAATATTTTGAATATTAACAAATAAATTGTCAACATGTCAATATTGCGTAGATTTAAATTAATATTCAAATAACCCCATACTCAAGTATTTTTTCTTATTGTTTGGTTGGATCAACAACTTTTCCCATAAATAAAATATTTCCAGTATCTTTTTGTTGAATTATAAAAATAAATGGATGGTCTGCTCTAAAAATATTTGCTGGCATTACGGATGTTTCTTTTATTATAACTGCTGTTGCAGCCGCTGCCTCTGTTCCTTCCTCATTCACCTCAACAAATGCTTGATGAATTACTTCGCTAATAAATAAATTTTTTGTTCCGTCCATACCTGAAAAATCAGCATTACTAAAAGCTGTTGGCATTCCCATAGCGCTTAGTGTATTTTTCATAAAGTATTTTGAATCAAATTTAAATTTAGGAAGTGATATTGAATCTAATTTTGTTTTTTTCATTTGCGCCTTGTATTCTTCAAGTGTTTTAGACGAAAATTCAATATCTTCAAGGGTATAATCATAGACAACTTTTTTGTCAGTTACAAAATCATAATATTCTTCTTGTTTTGGTAATAAAATTAACATTGAGATATCTTCACCTTTGTAAGGCAATTCCAAAATTTGTAATCGTTCCAAGTCTGCATAATTGAATTTTGCTTCATCAGAATTCATATGCATTATTGGGGTTTTTGCAATATTGGTAGGAGTTATTTTAAAGTCTTGGTCGTGAGTATCAGATTTATCAAATTCCCATTTCCAAATTCCTTTAAAGTAAATCGCATTTGTTAAAACTAATCTTGTTAGAGCATTCAAAGAGCCTAGAGGAATCAAATCTTCAATTTTATTATTTGTTTGCTTTTCAATAAAAGTGTTTATTGTTTGTCTTGATTTTTCTGTTTCTTCAACAAAATCTAAATTTGCTATTTTTCCACCATAAAACTGTTCAACCCTATTCGTGTATTCCTCAAGAAAAGAATAGTCATGTTGAGCCCATAAGGCATTTCCAGTTTTTAATTCATATGCCTTTCCCTTTTTATTAATATCATTATAAATTGCGGCAAAATTTGGTCTTAATGTTTTACTCTCTGGAAAGTGAAAAACAGATTTTATTTCATCTGCTGTTTGTCCTTTTGCGCCTTCATAGGTCATTGCTAAAGCAGTAGAAATACTATAAGGAGAATAAAAAATATTATTTTGTTCTGTTTTGTTTAATTCTGAATAGAGCTCAAAAGCAAATTGATTGTTAGCATTTACAACTTCTTGAACGCCCTGTTTTGTTGAGCCAGTATCATCAGTTCGTGGTGGTTGGTCTGGTTGATAAGGGAAAAGAAACAATACTGCGGTAGCTGTTGCCACAGTACCTACAAGAAGCATTATGCCAATTATTAAAAAATTTTTGTTCATATATTTGTTCATATAATAGGTTGATATTTTAGTTAGTATATAAATATCAGACAAAGAAAAACTTATTTTTTATTTTATTCCTAAATTATAACATAAAATTTTTAAACTTTGCAAGAAAAAGTTAGAAGGAAATTGTCAGTAAAGACATTAAAAAATATTTAGAGTCTTTTGCTAATAAAAACCGCATTAACTAATGCGGTTTTTGTTTATTGATAGTGGATTCAGCAAGAATAAATTAATGTTTATAAAAATACAGCATCGCCATTTTTATCTATTAAATCGTAGTATGTTTTATTATGGTCAAGTTCGCGTTTCATCCATTTTTTTAAATCATTTGAAACTGGTTTATGATTCCAAATAGTAAATGAGTGGTTGGGGTTTTGTAGAAGTAGTTCTATGTTTGGATATGAAGATTTAAGATAATCCGCCTTGATTGGGAAGGTAATTGAACAGTCAAGATTTTTAATAAGATTAAGCATTTGGAAAATCATATCTTTTGTGTATTTTCTATCTGGTAGGTTTTTGGTTGTCCAGCCGATAGAAAGAATTGCTCCTGGAAAATATTTTTGGCAAGATTTAATAAATTCAGTTGCTTTAAATTTAGGAATTTTACCGCCAGATCCTTGCAAAATATTTGCATTGAGAAAAATGGGATTTTTAAAATTTAAGGCTTTCAGTTTTTTAAGGCAAGGCAAAACAGCTGCGGGGTCTTTAAAATCTAATTTCGCGCCCTTTTTTGAGATGGTTATTTTTTCAATCCAGTCGTCAAAGGTTATATCAATTTTTTGATTCAGGTCATGTGCCATTACAAGATTCTTCCCTATTTTTTTGATATCTCCTTCTATCATCATAATTCTCGGAGATTCACAATATTTTTTTAATTTTTTAGAATTATTTACCGCATGTCCCCATTTTATGTCCCGCCGGCGTTTTACTTTAAAAAAGAATAGACATTCATCTTTCCTTGTATTTTGTTTTAATTCTTTTTTTCTTTCATCCAACATAGATCTGGCTATTTTTTTTGAAGAATTAAATATAAAATAAGAATTTATGCTTTTTTGTAAATTTTCTATATATTTTTGTGGGTTAATATTTTTTCTGATAGTGTCTTGCCAAAAATTTAAATGACTATATGACCATAAATGGTCTAAATCCGCTATCAATTTTATTTCTACTGGAAGTTTTTTATTTTTTAATTTTTTTGTTTTGTCATGCAAAAAAATAGCTTCTAAAATAATATTTTTTTCTTCTTCAGTCAGAGATGGTTTAAAATTATAATTTTTAAGAATATTTTTAGCGATTTTTACGCCTTTTTCAGCGTGTTTTAATTTTGGTTTTAGCGCCACGCCTTTTACTTCTAATTTTTTGGAATTAGATAAACTATCCGCGATTTCTTTTTTGGTTAAAGCGCTCCATCCGCAATCATGTAAAATTAATCCCAATATTACAATATCCTTTCTTATTTTAATTTTTTTTTCTTTTTCAATTTTTCTGATTAGTTTGTCCGCATGTAATAAGCATATCGCTATATGAACATCAGTTGTTCTAACTTTAAGATAAGGTAAAACTACCTTAAAAAATTGCCTAAATTTTTTTGGGCAGAAGTTTAAGTATCTTGGTTCCCAAGGGATATAAACAGATTTTTTGATGTCCGCAGATGATAAATTTTTTTCTTTTGGAAAAATTAATTTAATATCTTTTGGAATAGAAAAATATTTATTATTTAGTGTTTTTGGTTTGCTCATTTTTATTTTGGTGGACCCGGCGAGAATTGAACTCGCGTTTCTGCAATGCGAATGCGGTGTAATACCACTATACTACGGGCCCGCATTTTATTTTTTAAATTTTTTTATGTCTTCGGGTAATAATAATATAGATAAATTAGCGTTTTTTTGCATACCAAAAGATGGTGAGTGTGAAAAGCCAACATATTCAAATTTTTTCTTTTTAAATTTAACATATCTAATCGCAGGAATCAAATCAGTATCAGAGCTTATTAGTATAGCTGTGTCATATAAATTATCAACTGCTCCGACAACTAAATCCACAGCGATTTTTACATCAGTACCCTTCTCTCTTATTTTGCCTCCATCATAGATAATTTTACCGCGCTTAACAATAAAGTCGTCATTTTCAATTTTGGATAAAAATTTTTGTTGTCCGCTTACAATTTGTTTGCTTTTTTCAGTATTATCTAGATTGCTGGCAATACCAACATAATATCTTTTAGATACGCATATTCGGTCACGAGTCAAAAATTCTATAAATTTATCATAATCAAATTTTACTCCTTTTGGGAAGCCGATTTCTTTATTTTTTAGATATTTATAGAAATTGCTTCCATCAATATAGATGGCAACTCTTTCTTTTTTCTTTAATATATTCATACGATTTTATTATATGATAGTTTAGAACAAAAAACTACCCTTGCTCAAGAGCAGGGGTAGTGATCATAGTACTTGTATTTTATCGCTATAAATTTTTTTGTCAAGTAAAATCTAAGAAAGAGTGGTGCCAGACTTGTTATTAAGCAATAAGTCCAATGATTCTTTGGGCTTCGGTTTCTATCGCAGGTCCTTCGTAGTCAGCTGAATGAGCGGGTGAATTTTTATAAACTGGTTTTTTTTGGTCAAGATGCAAGTTGAAAGTTATTTCAGACACATCAATCTTTAAGTAGATATGAAATCTAGGGTATCCACTTCTTTCAAGCGCGCGAATAAAACTCATATCTGCCTCTTTGCCTGCTTGAAATAGTGGGGCTGGCTGATAGCCGACCTCTCTCATTAAATTATGTATGTTTTCCCCAGATGTTTTAATGGTAAATTTCATAATTTTATAATAATATTTAACAATCGGAAGTTGAACTTCCGATAGTTCCCCCCTCCTCCCCGATTGTTTTTATAATGGCATATTGCCATGTTTTTTAGGGGGTCTAGTTTCTCTTTTGTTTAATAAAGATTCTAAACATTTTGTTAAAATTTCTCTTGTGTTTTTAGGGTCTATAATCATATCAACTTGACCTAATTTGGCGGCTTGGTATGGATTAAGAAATTTATCCGTGAGTTCTTGAGTTTTTTGTTTTTCTAATTCTTCTGGATTGTCACTTGCTATGATTTCCTTTCTATAGATAATCTTTACAGCTTGTTTGGGTCCCATTACAGCTATTTTAGCAAAAGGCCACGCTATGACCTTGTCATAGCCCAATAAGCGTGAAGCAAGAGCAATATATGCTCCTCCATACGCTTTTCTTAAAATTAAACTTATTTTTGGCACACTTGCTTCGGAATAAGCGTAAAGCACTTTAGCCCCATGCCTAATAATTCCTTGGTGTTCTTGGTCAGAACCAGGGAGATAACCCGGTGTGTCCACGAGATTGATTAAAGGGATGTTAAAGCAGTCACAAAATCGGACAAAGCGCGCCACCTTATCAGACGAATCAATATCAAGCGTTCCTGCCATAAGCTTTGTTTGATTCGCCACAATTCCAACAGTTATTCCTGATAAACGAGCAAATCCTACAATAACATTTGTGGCGAAATTAGCGCTTGTTTCAAAAAATGAATTTTTATCAAAAATTTCATAAATTATTTCTTTCATTTCATACCCTTTTTCTTCTTGTTCTGGAATTATTTCTATGAGTTTATCGTTATCAGTTTTAAGCATTTCGGAAATAAAGTCTTTTCGTGTTGGGGGATCTTCAAGATTATTTTGCGGTAGAAAAGAAAGAAGTTTTTTTACGCTGTTAAAACATTCTTGTTCGTTTTTGAAAATAAAGTGCGAACATCCGCTTTTAGCGCAATGGGTTGCGGCTCCGCCTAAATTATTAAAAGATATTTCTTCGCCTGTTACTGATTTAATTACTTCTGGTCCAGTGATATACATTTGACCTATTCCATCTACCATAAAAACAAAGTCGGATAATCCTGGCGCATAAGAAGCTCCTCCTGCTGATGGTCCGACAATAATGCTAATTTGTGGGATAACCCCAGAACCATTAATCATTGCTTTAAAAATTGCCGCATATCCGTCTAAACTTGATATTCCTTCTTGAATTCTTGCTCCCCCACTGTCAATTATTCCAATTACTGGACAACCTGTTTTTTGAGCCAGTTCAATTATTTTTACTATTTTTTTGCTGTGCATTTCACCCAAAGATCCGCCGATTTTAGAAAAATCTTGGCTATAAATATAGACTTGTTGATTTTGGATTTTTCCAAATCCCGTTATCACCCCGTCTCCACTTGTTTTTTTTTGGCTCATTCCAAAATCGCTAAAACGGCTTTCCACAAAAGCATCAAGCTCTGTAAATGTGTTAGAGTCTAAAAGCAAATCAATTCTTTCTTTCGCGGAAAGTTTTCCTTTTTTATGCTGTTTTTCCGCTAATTCGGGATTTTTAAGTTCTTGTTTTTTCGTATTTAATTTTTCAATTTCTTTTTTTAAATTCATAATTCAATAGTTTTTTTTGAAGTTCTTTTAAGATTGTGTTTAAAATTTGTTCATTATTTATTTGTCTTTTTGTTTCTATCATTATTGAGGTGGCTGTTTTTTTAAGCTCTTTTGGAAATTTTTTAATGTTAGTGTTTAGTCCAATTCCGCAAATGCATACTTTTATATCTTTTCCTATCACATTTTCTACCAAAATTCCAGCAATTTTTTTATTGTTTATCAACACATCATTAGGCCATTTTATTTCTGGGTTTAAGCGGAATTTTTTTTTAAGAATATTCGCAACGCATTTTGCTGAATTTAAAGTTATTTTTTCAAGGTCAGATATTTTTTGAGGTTTTAAAATTATTGAGAAATAAAGACCTCCTTTTGGTGAAAACCAAAATTTTTTTTGTTGTCCCCTTCCAATTTTTTGCGTTTCCGCAACAATAATTGTCCAAGCTTTTGCTCCTGTTTTTGCCAATTCTTTTGCTTTTTGGTTTGTGGAATTCAACTTTGAATAGAATTTAATTTCCATATTATTTTAAAATAATAAGCCTAATAGCCATATTATTTTAAAATAATAAGTCTAATATCCATATTATTTTAAAATAATAAGCGTGTCGTTTTTTTGGACAAATTGGGTTTTTTTGGTTTGTATTTTTTTAATTTCTCCAGCGTTTTCAGCAACGATTTCATTTTCCATTTTCATTGCTGTCAATGTGAGCAATGTCTGCCCTGGTTTAATAATATCCCCTTCTGCAACATAGATATTGGAAATAATTCCAGCTATCGGACTTTTAATTTCTTTTTCTTTAGACCCGTTTAATATGGGCTTATTATCTTTAGAGTTTGTTTGTAAATCTAAAAAGTTTTTATTTTTTAACAAAGATAATTTTTGAAATTCGTCTTGGCTAAAAAAATAATTTTCCCCTTCCACGCTTATTTTTAGTAGATTCTCTTTAATTTCAGCAATTTCTACATTGTAAAATTTTTCTCCAATTTTAATTCTTGTTTTCATGGTTTTGGAAGTAAATTCAAAAAATTACAAGGTTTGGCAAAATTATTTTTGAGATTATTTTCTAACTTTTTCAGTTGGCCAGAACCCCATATATTTTCCAAACATTAGTCTTGTTTGTGCATCTAGTGCTGGAAAGGCAGTAAAAATTATAGCGCATATTGGAAACAAAAGCCATCCAAGCGCTACAATTAAATATTTATATTTACTCGTTTTTTCTGGTTTTCTTGGTAGCAAAAGAATGCTGGGCCATGCTGATATTATGAGTCCCGACATAGAGATTGTGAGTATTTGTGCAGTAATTTTTGGAAGATTATAAGAAAGCACTGTTTGAGAAAATTCTGATCCACCTAGAATTAAGGGAAGCCATCCTAATGAAAATATCATAAGAGATGCGCAAGCCCAAGACCAATGACCCTCTATAAGTTCTATTCCAATAGGAATTTTTTTCCTTAATGGAATTTTTTTGTTTTTTAAAAATCCAAAGAGAAAATAAGGAATATCAATCACCCCATAAGCCCATCGTCTTTGTTGTTTGTAAATATTCTTCATTGTCCGCCAAAAGTTTTTTGCGATATTTGCATCCATAGAGATAGGATAATAGAGTGGTTGAGTTCTATAATCGCCATCGTATTTCAAAAAACATTGCCAAAAAATTCTGGAATCGTCAGAAACAACATTTGTTTGTCGGAAACCTACTTCGTATAGAGCTTTAAAGCTCATTGAATGAGACGAAAAAGTAATTAGCTTTTCGGGTCGTTCTTGATTCATAGTGTGCCAGAAAGTTGAAGAAAATGAAAAAATTCTGGAAAGACTTGGAACATCCCAAATATTATTGATAAAAAGAGGCAACGGCTGATAGCTCGTTCGTGTTGGTTTAGCTGCGGTTAGGTAGTGATATGTTACACAGCTAAAATATTTTGGAAAAATTACAGAATCAATATCTAAAGAAGAAACAATAATATTTTTATAAGGAATTTTAATATTATCAATTATTAGTTTTTTCGTTTCTTTAATCGCCCATGTTTCATTTGAGCCCTTGCCAGCTATTTCCCCTTTAATATTTTTTGGATGTTTGGTTATTAAAAATTTGAAAAAACTATTTCCAAACTCTTTGCGTATTTTTTCGGCTGTTTTCTCAACCTCTTTTTCAGCTCTTTCTTCAATGGCCAATACAACAATCATTTTGTTTTTAGGGTAGTCAGAGTTTAAAAGACTTTGGAATGTGTCTCTTACGATTTCGTAAGGTTCTTCATACATAGGAAGCACGATTAAATGAAAAATGTCGCCCCAATTTTTAACCGTTGTTTGGAGTTCTGCGGGTATGGTTTGAATTTTTTCAATTTTTTTTATCCAGTCAACTTTTTTTTGTTCCTTCATTTTTTTATAACCAGCCCTAAGAAGAAAAGAAAAATAGATTGTTCTGAATAGCCAATAAAAGACAAAGAAGATAATAAAAATAGATACAAGTGATGGTTCTAACCAAGAGAGCATAACCACGCTGATTAATGTTCCCCATGCGATAGCTCCTGGAAGCATCTCAAACAATCTAAAAATCCTTTTTTCTTTAGCATCTTTTATATCGCGAGCAGTACCGATTTTTAGATAATCGTGAGAATTAGAGATGTTAGTTTGTTGTTCTTGAAATTTCATATTTAATGTTTTTCAAAATATCCCCGTTATTCCTAACGGGGATATGTGATGGCGTTTTATGCCTCATTTGCGACCCCAAGGGGAGTCGAACCCCTGTTGCCTGGATGAAAACCAGGTGTCCTAGGCCTCTAGACGATGGGGTCTAATAATCATCAAAAACCATCAAGAATGATGATAGTCAATGATTCTTTAAATACAATCTGATTATAAAGAAAAAATTGAAAAAAATCAAGAAAAAATGTAGTATTAAGGTATAGATTAATATATGAGACAAAAAAAAGATATAATAATATTAGCTATTGAAACATCTTGCGACGATACTTGCGTTTCTGTTGTTAAGGGAGATAAGAAGCAAAATTTTGAAATTTTGTCTAATGTTGTTTCTTCCCAAGTAGATATTCATAGGAAATATGGAGGAGTGTATCCCGCAATGGCAAGAAGAGAGCATCAGAAAAATTTGGTAAAAGTGTTTAAGGGGGCATTGAAGGAGGCTGGGATGTTGAAAAAAAGAGAGACTTTTGATTTCGTTAAACAATGTGAATATAAAAAGATTGCGGAAAAAATTTTGGAGAGAGAGGCATCTCTTTTTAAAGCTTTAGTAAAATTTTTTGAAAAATATGAAAAATTAGAAATAGATGCGATTGCTGTAACTGTTGGTCCTGGATTAAGTCCTTGTTTATGGGTTGGTGTGAATTTTGTTAAGGTCGTGTCTCTCTATTGGAATTTGCCTATAATTTCCGTAAATCATATTGAAGCGCATATTTTGGCGAATTGGTTGCCAACGATCATTGAGAAAGATCAGCTGTCAATAACTGATTTTAAAAGTATATTTCCGGCAATTTGTCTTATTGTTTCTGGAGGACATACTCAGCTGATTTTGATAAAGAGTTTTGGGAAATATAAGATTTTAGGAGAAACAAGAGATGATGCTGCTGGAGAATGTTTGGATAAGGCGGCTAGAATTTTAGGATTAGATTATCCTGGTGGACCCGCTATAGCCGTTGAATCTTCTAAATTATTAGATAATAAGTTATCAATAGAATTGCCAAGACCTATGCTTCACGCCGATAATTACGATTTTAGTTTTTCAGGTTTAAAAACAGCAGTGTTATATGATTTTAAAAAAAGGCTTGTTAAAATAAAAAAAACACGAAAATATATTCAAGCTATGTGTGCAGAAACACAGCAAGCAGTGATTGATGTTTTAATTAAAAAGACTATTAAAGCGACAAAAGATTATAATGTAAAAACAGTTATGCTTGGCGGAGGTGTTGTAGCTAATGCGGAATTACGGAAACAAATGAAAAAAACTTTGAGTAGCGAATTGCCAAAAGTTAATTTTCATATTCCTGATTTAGAGTTTTGTGGCGATAATGCTGCAATGACAGGAATAACAGGTTATTTTTATTGGTTAAAGAACAAGCGTTGTAAAAAAAATTATAAAGAAATTAAAGCAGATTCTAATTTAAGGATAGAATAGTAAAATTATGGAAGAATTATCAAAAGAATTATCAAAAGGGTATGAACCAAAAGAAGTTGAAGATAAGATTTATGAATTTTGGCAAAAGACTGGCTATTTTAATCCAGATAAATTGCCAAAGCGTTGCAAAAAACCTTATAGCATTGTTATTCCTCCACCAAATGTTACAGGCAATCTTCATATGGGACACGCTTTAAATGCGACCATTCAAGACATTTTAATTCGTTGGAAGCGTCTTAATGGTTATAAAACATTATGGCTTCCGGGAATGGATCATGCTGGAATAGCGGCTCAAAATGTTGTTGAAAAAAAACTTAGGAAGCAAGGGTTAAGTCGTTTTGATTTGGGTAGAGAGAAAATGATTGAAAAAATATGGGAATGGAAAGGAGAATATGGTGATATTATTTTAAACCAGCTTAAAAAAATTGGGAGTTCCTGTGACTGGTCAAGAACAAGATTTACTTTAGATGATGAGTATGCGAAAGCCGTGAAAATAGCTTTTGCGCGTTATTATAAAAAGGGATGGATATATCAGGGAGAAAGAATTGTTAACTGGTGCCCAAGGTGTCAAACTTCTTTGTCGGATTTAGAAATAGAGCACAAAGAAGAAAAAGGACATTTGTGGTATATCAAGTATCCTCTATTGGGTAAATTTAAAAAATTTATTGTAGTTGCGACAACAAGACCAGAAACAATGTTGGGCGATACAGGGGTTGCTGTTAATCCTAAGGATAAAAGATACGAAAATTTAATTGGTAAGAAAGTTGTTTTGCCTTTAGTAAATAGAGAAATTCCTATCGTAGCAGATAGATTGATTGATAAGGAATTTGGAACAGGAGCTGTAAAAATAACTCCAGCGCATGATTTGAATGATTATGAGATTGGGTTAAGGCATAATTTAGGAAGTATTTCTATAATTAATGAGAGGGCAAAATTAACTGAAAAAGTTCCTATTCCCTATCAAGGGTTAAGCGTTAAAGATGCGCGTGAAAAGGTGATTAAAGATTTAGAAAAGCTCGGATTGTTGGAAAAAATTGAAGATTATACGCATCAAGTTCCAAAATGTTATAGGTGTAATAGAACAATAGAGTTAATTCTTTCAAAGCAGTGGTTTTTGAAAATGGATAAATTGGCTGGATTGGCAATAAGATCCATTAAAAATAAAAATACGAGATTTCAACCAAAAAGATGGGAAAAGCCATATTTTGATTGGCTAAAAAATGTAAGAGATTGGTGTATATCAAGGCAAATATGGTGGGGACATCGGCTTCCTATTTGGCAGTGTCAAAATAAAGATAAGCAATTTTTGTCTTTAGAAAAACCAAAGAAATGCGAAGTTTGTGGCAAATGTAAACCAGAGCAGATTTCAGATGTTTTAGATACTTGGTTTTCTTCAGCTCTTTGGCCTTTTGCCGCGCTTGGGTGGCCTGAAAAAACAAAAGATTTACGAGAATTTTATCCAACTAATGTTTTAAGCACTGCGAGGGATATTATCAATCTTTGGGTTGCGCGAATGATTTTTTCTGGAGATGAGTTTATAAAAAAAGAGCCATTTAAAGACATCTATATCCATGCTACTGTATTAACAAGGGACGGTAAAAGAATGTCAAAGTCTTTGGGAACAGGTATAAACCCAATGGGCTTGATTGAAAGATATGGAGCAGACGCAACAAGATTTGGGATTATTTGGCAGGTAACTGAAAATCAGGATTTACGATTTGTGGAAGATAATATAGTGATGGGAAAGAAGTTTTGTAATAAGATATGGAACGCAAGTAGGTTTGTTATGATGCAAGTTGGAAAACAGAAATTAGAAATCAAAAAACCAAAAATTGATGCTAAGAATTTGACGCTCGCGGACAAAAGAATTTTGAAGAAGTTAGATAAGACAATAAAAGATATTGATGCGAATTTAGAAAAATTTCAGTTTGGCAAAGCGGCTCAAACTCTTTATGACTTTTTTTGGCATGATTTTTGTGACAAATATATTGAAGTTGCGAAGAAACAAGATACTAAAGAAACGAAAAATACGCTTTTATATGTTTTGTTATCTTGTTTAAAGCTTTTACATCCATTTGTTCCATTTGTTACAGAAGAGATTTATCAGAAGTTGCCAATAAAGAATAAAGAGAAAAGTTTAATGATTGAAAAATGGTCCGAATAAAGAAAGTTTAGCAATGTCAGTATTTTCATATTTAAGTTTATGGACTATCTTTTTTATATACCATTTGGGATTTTACCGAGTATAATTTGGCTTTTTTTCTATTTGAAAAAAGATGTAAATCCAGAGCCAAATCGTATGATTTTAAAGATTTTTTTCTGGGGAATGCTATCTACTATTCCAGCTGTTTTTTTAGAGCTTGGAATCTCTAGTCAAATAGTTAAATTAAGTGCTTTTTTGGCGTTTTTAAATCCTAATGGAATTTCTTCTGAGGGGATTTTATTCTCTCTTTTATATGTTTTTATAGGTGTTGCAATGATTGAGGAAGTTGTGAAGTATTTGGTTGTGAGGCAAAAGGTTTTAAAAAATTCAGAAATGGATGAACCAGTAGATGTCATGTTGTATATGATTATTGCTGCTTTGGGCTTTGCGGCTTTGGAAAATATTTTTGTTTTAATGTCATTGGGTTCGTCGTTTCATCTTTTAGATGTATCTGTATTAAGTGGATTGCGGTTTGTTGGAGCAACATTCTTACACGCCTTATGTTCTGGTATGCTGGGTTATTTTATGGCACTTTCATTTTTTAAACGAAAGAACAGGATTAAATTTATAGTTATTGGTTTAATGGTATCTGTGTTTTTTCACGGAGCTTATAACTTTTCCATAATGAAAATTGATGGCGTGTTAAAATTTTTGATACCTTTTATTATATTAATTTCATTGGCTTTTTTCGTTTCTTTAGGTTTTCAAAAGTTAAAGAAAATGAAAAGTATTTGTAAAATAAAATTATAAAATTCTTGAAAAATATGGCATTTTTTAAAAAAATAAAAAAACAAGATATTGAATTACCGTCAAAAGAAGAATCTGAGGCGCAATTATCTATTGATGTTTATGAAACAGAAGATGATTTAGTGATTCAATCTACTATTGCTGGCGTGCAAGTTGAAGACGTGAATATTATTATTGAAAACGGATCAGTTATAATAAGAGGCAATAGAAAAAAAATAGACGAAGATAAAGAAAAAAAATATCTTTATCAGGAATGTTATTGGGGGTCATTTTTTAGACAGCTCATTTTGCCCAGCGAAATTGAACAATCTAAGATTAGCGCAAAGATGAAGGACGGTGTTTTGATAATAAGAATACCTAAAATAAAAAAAAATAAAATAAAAAAAATTGAGATAGAACAAGAAAAATAATTTGTAATTTAGCAATGTTTAGTTTTGGTTAACATTTTGATAATTTCAAAAAATACGAACGCAACGCGTTCGTATTTTTAAGTTATAAGTTTTATTTCTTAAGTTGCAAGAAAATGTGTCGGAGGAGAGACTTGAACTCTCACGGGTTGCCCCATTAGGTCCTAAACCTAACGCGTCTGCCATTTCGCCACTCCGACGAAATTTTTAGTTTGTTTGGATAGAAAAGAAAAATAGAGGAGAGCAAGGCTCTCCTCTACTCTGTCTTTTAAATCAGTTTTCTAATTTTTAAGAATTTTTGCGCGTTATTGTATGGTTAGAGTCTGACCCAATAATGTTCCAACAAAGATTACGAGTCCCTTAGATAGAAGACCTACTGCAACACCAATTAATGCCCACATAATAGACTGATTTGCCTTTTTAATTTTTTCTGGTTCTCCGCTAGCAGTTATATAGGTGAATGCGGCAAATAACAAAAATAATACAGCAACAATCAGTAAAAAACCAAAAACCCAATCAACTAAATCTTGAATAATGCCCATAAAGTCTGTAATCTCTGGAACTTGAGTGGTCTGAGCTAGTAGCCCCGTCGTTGGTATGATTAAAAAGCTGGCTAAAATTATAGCTGATGTAATTTTTTTGATAATAAGATTCATTTTAGTAATTTATATTTAATAATAGAATAAATAATCCGACCTTTTAACATTGTATGTTTTTATATTATACTTTAGTTTTTTTAGTATTACAAGGAGTGGATGCTAATTCACACGATATTATTTATTCTCCCTGCAGGACGCCTTCTATTGCTGAAACTATTGCGCCAGAAAGTAAAATAATAGCAAAACCAATTAAAGTGTACATAATTATATCACTTCCCTGTTTAATTTTTTTAGGGTCTCCGCTAGATGTAATAAACACAAAACCCCCAATAATAATCATTAATGGCGCAACTACAATAGCTAAGTTGAAAATAAAACTATGTATAGCTTTAATAAGCTCACCAAAAGTGTTAGACGCTATTGGATTTTCAATTGTAACCTGAGCCAATCCCATTGTTGGGACAAGAGCAATAACACCAATTATTATAAACAAAGAAAGCAGTAAAATTTTTTGTATCATATAATTTTATTTTTCAAAGATTAAGCCGTAATGATAGCTTCCTGCCTCAAATTCTTTTATAAATTTAAATCCAATTTCTTTAGCTATTTTTTTAACATCCTCAGCTGGAACTTTTTGTTCAGGTCCAAAGCTAACAGTTTTTCTCCAGTCTATAACCAAAATTTTTCCTTCATCTCTTAGGGCTTTTTTTGCTTCCTCAAAAATTATTTTTTTATTTTCACATTCAAACAAAAGATTGGTTATTAAAATTAGGTCAACAGATGAAATACCCAGTTTTGATCCGTTTTCTTCTATGTCAGATAAGATGAACGAAATATTAGAAAGATTTTCTGCTTCGGTTTTGCTTTTTAAGGCAGAAAGGGCTTCTTCTAATATGTCTATGGCAAACACTCTTCCATTTTCTAATTTTTTAGCTAAAGGAATGACCCATCCTCCTGACCCACAACCGAAATCTGCTACGATTAAATCGTCTTTTAAATCAAGTTCGTCTAAACTTTTTTCAACATTTAAAAATTCCATCATAATATTTTATTTATGAAATAAAAACTGGTAGAGCTTAGCAAGTAAAAATTTTTAATATGAGCCACATTACTATGTGAGCTCCGCCATAGGCGAGGGGTGGTGGGCGGGATGATTTTTATTAAAAATTTTTACTTGCTGAGCGATAAAATATAACCATTAAGGATGTCAAGCAAATTCAATTATACACACGCAATAGATGCCACCTTGTCTTTTTCGCCAAGTCGCATAACCCTAACTCCTTGCGTAGCGCGTCCTAATTTTGAAATAGAATCTATTTTTATTCTTATCACTTGTCCTTTCCTGGAAATGACGATTAAATCTTCTTCTTCTATTCCAACAATATTTGATGATAGCAACTCTCCTGTTTTTGGTGTAATGTTAGCTGTTTTTATTCCACTTCCTCCTCTGCTTTGGATTCTGTATTCTTTTAGCGCGCTTCTTTTTCCGTATCCGTTTTCGGTGATTATTAAAAGATAATTTTCTTTCCCTTCTTTTAAATCTTTAGTTTTTATAATGCCCATTCCTATCATCTCGTCGTTTTTTTTCAGGCGTATTCCAATATTTCCAGCAGTTGTGCGTCCCATTGGTCTAAGGTCTTTTTCTTTGAATCTTATTGACTGACCTTTTTTGGTCGCTAAGATTATTTCGTCATCACCTTCAGAAATTTCAACATCTTTAAGCGAATCTCCCTTTTTGAGATTGATAGCAATTAGTCCGCTTTTTCTTACATTTTTATATTCGCTTAGCGCTGTTTTCTTTATTATACCATTCTTCGTTGCCATTACCAAATATTTTTCCCCAAGGTCTTTTTTCTCCCGTTTAAGGGGTATTAAAGATAAAACTTTTTCTTCAGAAGAAATTTCTAAGAAGTTAAGAAGTCCCCTACCCTTTGCTATACGGCTTGCTTCTGGTATCTCATAAACGGGCACTTGAAAAACTTTACCCGAGTCAGTAAAGAATAAAAGATTGTCGTGTGTATTAGCTGGAACAAAATGTTCAACAATATCTTCGGACACGGTTTTCATTCCCAAGATTCCTTTGCCCCCCCGTTTTTGTTTTTTATAGGTATCTGGATTTAATCTTTTAATATATCCCCCTTGAGTTAAGGTAATAATAGTTTCTTCTTGAGGGATTAAGTCTTCTTCTGAAATTTCCCCAATTTTTTGGACATTAACTTTAGTTCTTCTTTCGTCTCCAAATTTTTCTTTTAAGTCGTTCAGTTCTTTTTTAATTATGTCTTTTATTTTTTGCGGACTTTTTAATATCGCTTCAAGTTCTTTTATTCTTTTTAAAATCTCCTTAAGTTCTTGTTCGATCTTTTCTCTTTCCATTTTAGCTAAAGCTGAAAGTTTTGTTTCTAAAATGGCGGTGGCTTGAATCTGGGTGAGCTTAAATTTTTTCATTAAGTTATTCATAGCGTCTTCCCTATTCATTGATTCTTTAATCGTTTTTATTACAGCGTCAATTTTTGATAGGCATTTGTCTAGTCCTTCTAAAATATGAGCTCTTTCTTCATTTTTTTTTAAAGTATATTTTGTTCTTCTATAAATAACTTCTTTTCTATGTTCAAGGAAATAATTTAGAATTTCATTTAATGCTAAAACGCGTGGTTGTATGCCATCTACTAAAGCAAGCACATTAAGATGGAAAGTTTTTTGAAGGTCAGAGAATTTATATAGTCTGTTTAATATTTTTTGTGGAAAAGCGTCTTTTTGAAGGTCAATAGCGATTCTCATTCCGTCTTTGTCTGATTCGTCTCTAATGTCTTTAATTCCTGTTATTTTTTTGTCTTGGACTAATTTTGCAAATTGTGTTACTAAAGAGGATTTTTGCACTTGATAAGGAATTTCAGTAATTAAAATTTGTTGTTTGCCGAGTTTTGTTTCGGTAACTTCTGTTTTGCCACGGACAACAATTGGGCCCCTTCCCGTAGAGTAAGCTGTTATTATGTCTTTTTTGTTAAAAATAGAACCACCCGTTGGAAAATCAGGACCTTTGACAAATTTAAAAAGGTCTTCTGTTGTTGCTTTTGGGTTGTCAATTAAATGGACTGTTGCATTGCAAATTTCAGATAAATTGTGCGGAGGGATGTTAGTTGCCATACCAACAGCAATTCCCAAAGAGCCATTTAGTAAAAGTTGCGGTAATGGAGACGGCAAGATACTTGGTTCTTTTCTTGTTTTGTCATAATTTTCCGTAAAGTTAACAGTATCTCTTCCAATGTCTTTAAGCATTTCTTCTCCTATTTTTGTCATTTTACATTCAGAATATCTCATTGCGGCGGCAGGGTCTCCGTCAATTGAACCAAAATTTCCTTGACCATTAATTAGCGGGTATCGTAAGGAAAAATCTTGAGCCATTCTTACCAATGAATCATATACCGCAATATCTCCATGTGGGTGGTATCTACCCAAACAAGAACCAACAACTGTGGCAGATTTTCTAAATCTTGCAGCATGCGTTAATCCGTCCTCGTTCATTGTATATAGAATACGACGATGGACTGGTTTTAATCCGTCTCGCACATCAGGAAGCGCACGAGTAATAATAACAGACATCGCATACGCTATGTATGATTCTTTCATCTCTTCGGTTATTTCTCTCGGCTTAATGTAGCCAATTTCTGCTTGGTCTGGTTTTTCTTCTTTTATTTTTGCCATATTATTAAGCAACAAGCCTAATTATTTCCATCTCATTAGGCATGTCTTTTTTCTTTATTGTAAGTTTATTTTGAGCTTCAATTGATTTCATTCCCATTGTTTTTAAGAACTCATCTATTGTTTCTAATTTTTCTTTTAATTTTGGAATTTGGTAAACCATTGGGATAACTATTCTTGGTTCAATTTGTTTTATGATTTTTGCAGCCCCAGAACTGTTAATTGTTTGATTCCCTCCAATAGGAATAATTAAAATGTCCGCATCCCCTATTTTTTCGAGTTGGTCTTCGGTTATTTCTGTTTTGCCCAATTTGCCCAAATGGCACAATTTAATACCTTCGGCTTCAATTGTATAAATCGTGATTTTTTTTTCGTTCTTGTCTTTAGCTGGAATACCGTTAACAAAAATTTGTTTTATGTCGTATTCTCCAGGCTCATCAATTAAAAAGGGAGTTCCGTCTATAGATTTAGCGTCAATTTCTTTTTTGTTTTGATCAGTAATCAATAAAATACTCGCTTCCGTTTTTGGAATTCGTAAGCCCAATGTTTTGCTAAACGGATCAATTACAATACTGGTTAAGCCGTCTTTTTTATTTTGCGTTATAATTTTAAAGAATGATTGTCCGTACCAAGTAATATGCATAATAGTTTAAGTTTATTATTTTTCTATTTTCATTTTATCACAAAATATTTTCTTGTCCAATATAGATAGTTAATTATAGATAGTTAATTTGCTAAAAAGTAAAATTTATGATAGATTATGATTGTTATGGAAAAAATAATTACAAAACAAAACAATATATTGGTTTTGCCAAAAATAGGCGAAGTCGTCAATGGTAAAGTTGTTGGAATAAAAAGATCAGCTATATACATTGATTTAGGAGCCATAGGAACTGGAATAATTTATGGCAGAGAATTTTATGAAGCCAAAACTATTTTAAAGGATTTGGTTCTTGGAAGTGAGGTTTTTGCTAAGGTTACGGAATTAGATAATGAAGATGGCTACATAGAGCTTTCTTTAAAACAGGCAAGTCAAGAGCTTGCGTGGAAAACGCTTCAAGAAAAAAAGGATAACGATGAAGCTATTGAGGTGAAAATTTTAGGCGCAAATAAAGGAGGGCTTTTAGGAAAGGCATTTGATGTCCTTGCTTTTTTGCCTGTTTCACAGCTTTCATTTGAGCATTATCCGAGAGTGGAAGAGGGAGATAAATTTAAAATCACCAAAGAACTTCAAAAGTTTATAGGAGAGAAATTAAAAGTTAAAATATTGGATATTGATCGTGAAGAAGAAAAACTTATTTTGTCTGAGAAGGCTTTGAAGTTTTCTGTTCTCAAAAAAGCCTTTAAGGATCTTAAAGTCGGAATGGTAGTTGACGGAGAGATTACTGGAGTTGTTGATTTTGGAGCTTTTATTAAATTTTTATTGCCAGACGAAAATAAAGTAGTTGGCAGTAATAATTTGATAGAAAAAGTAGTAGATTCGTTAGATGAAGTTGAGAAGGAAACAGATGTATTAGAGGATGAGAGTAGTGACGCTAAAATTGTTTTGGAAGGGCTTATTCATATTTCTGAATTAGATTGGCAGTTAATTGATAATGCATCTAAAATTGTAAAAGTTGGAGATAAGGTAAAGGCAAAAATTATTGAAGTGGCAAATAACAGAATTTCTTTGTCGTTAAAAGCTTTGAAAAAAAATCCATGGGAAGGTATTGAGAAAAAATATAAAAAAGGTGATATAATAAAAGCAAAGGTAACAAAGTTTAATCTGTTCGGTGTATTTATTGAAGTTGCGCCTCAAATTCAAGCGTTGGTGCATATTTCGGAATTTGGAGATGAAGCAAAAATGAAAAAAAGTTTAGAAATTGGAAAGGAATACGATTTCGAAATTTTACAGGTTGATCAGGAATACCATAAAATAGCATTGAAGGTTGCCGCGAAATAATTTTAAAATTAAAATAATAAGTTAAAAGAAGTCTATTATGGATATAAAAGTTTTTACTTCAGCTATAAGTCAAATCGCTGAAGAAAAAGGAATATCTGCTGAAAAGATTATTGATACTATTGAACTTGCGATCGCGGCAGCTTATAAAAAAGAATATGGTCTAAAAGGGCAAAAAATTAAGGCGAAGATTGATCCAAAAACAGGAAATGTTAAATTTTGGCAAGTAAAATTGGTGATTGATAGCTCGATGATTTATTCTGAAGAAGAATTAGAAGCCTTAAAAGATGAAATTGCGTCTAGAGCGGATAAAGCTATAGAAAATGATAAAATTAAACCGTCTTCTGCAAAGATTACGGAAAATTTGTCTTATCAAAGTGGAACAAGCGCTGATGAAGAGGAAAAAGAAAAAAAGTTTAGATTTAATCCTGAAAAGCACATTATGATTGAAGACGCAAAGAAAGAAGATTCTAAAATTAAGATTGAGGAAGAGCTTGAAATACCACTAGAAACAAAAGAAGAATATGGTAGGATTGCGGCACAGACCGCTAAGCAGGTAATAATGCAAAGAATTAGGGAGGCCGAAAGAGAAACAATTTATGAAGAATATAAATCAAAAGAAGGTGAAATAATTTCTGGAGTGGTTCAGCGTATTGAAGCTGGTACGGTTTTTTTAGATATTGGCAAGACTCTTGGCGTTCTATCTAAAGAAGAGCAGGTTAGAGGAGAGTTTTATCAACCTGGACAGCGACTCAAAGTTTATGTTGTAAAGATAGAAGAAGGTTCAAGGGGTCCCGCTATTTTTTTATCTCGCGCTTATCCTAAAATAATTTCTAAACTTTTTGAATTAGAGGTTCCGGAAGTTGCCAATGGGACAGTTGTTATTAAATCAATCGCAAGAGAGGCTGGTTCGCGTTCAAAGGTAGCTGTTACTTCAGATGTTGAGGGCGTTGATCCAGTTGGTTCTATGGTTGGACAGAGAGGCACTAGGGTTGGAGCAGTAATTTTAGAATTGGGCGGAGAAAAAGTTGATATTATTGAGTGGTCAGAAGATCCAGAAGAATATATTGCAAATAGTTTGGCTCCGGCTAAAATAATTGAAGTCCGAATTGAACCAAAAAATAAAGCCGTGGCGATTATTCCCGAGGATCAACTCTCTCTTGCTATCGGAAAAGATGGGCAGAATGTTCGTTTGTCGGCAAAGCTTACTGGTTGGAAAATTGATATAAGAAGCGCAGAAAGAATTGAAGAAGAAGAAGAAAAAAAGAAAAAAGCAAAAGCTGAGAAAAAAGAGAAAAAGTCCCCCACTAAAGTAGTTGATAAGGAGAAAACAACCAAGAAGCTAAAGACAGCAAAGAAGCCAAAGACAGCAAAGACAGCAAAGAAGCCAAAGAAGCCAAAGACAGGCAAAGCGGATAAGAAAGTTGCTGTTAAGAAATCTAAATAATTTTTAAACAAAAAAGCGTTGAGTTTTAAATCAACGCTTTGTAAATTTTTTAAAAGCTACTAGCCAATTCTATTTTTTGGGAATTATAGACATTTTTTCTATGTCAGATTTTTTTAAATGTTTAAATCTGACCTTTTTGCCTATAGATTGTCCAAAACTAATGCTTTTGTTTATAATAGCCCATCTTGCTTGAGTTCTGCCTTCTTTGCCCACAATTTCTATTTCTCTCACATTTTTAGGTTCAAAATCAAGTGGCCATCCTGTTGGAATAACTGGAACAGATGGAAGAAATACAGAAAACATTGTTTTGCTTTGTATAAAATTAGTGTCGTCTTGAATAATTGATTTTCCCATTAAAAATCCGTAATGAATGCCACCCCCAAATTTTACTCCTACAGGAATAGCTGTTTCCAAACCAGAAGGCATTTTTTTATTGCCCCAAAAGATATTAAGTATGGGAATTTTGTTTACGATATTTCCCGTAATAGTTTTAATCTTTCCCCTTATAACGCATTTTAGAATTAAAGGCGTAAGGACAAATATAAATAAAAAACTGCTTCCAGGGAATAAATATTGCTGCGGTATAAATAAAATTAGCAAATTTTGTCCAGAATCAAATATTGGTTTTATATTAGCAAATATAAAAAAAGCTACTATTATCGGGATTGTGAGCATAAATCCGTCAAGATAAAATTTAAGCAATTTATTCATTATTCTTTTCCCCTCCTTGTTTTTAAAGATGCTATAATGTTGTTGTGTGCTTTCTTACTTTCTTTACCATAATTTTTTTAAAAAATCAATAATAATAAAAATATGAATTTAATTCCAACTGTTATAGAAAAAACTCAATATGGAGAGCGGGCATTTGATATTTATTCTCGTTTATTAAAAGAAAGAATAGTTTTTTTGGTTGGTCCTATCAATGATATTATGGCAAATTCGGCGATAGCACAAATGTTATTTTTAGCAAGCGTTGACCCTAAGAAAGATATTCAGCTTTATATTAATACTCCGGGTGGCTCAGTTACATCTGGTTTAGCGATTTATGATACGATGCAGTATGTCAAATGCCCTGTTTCTACGGTCTGTATTGGGCTGGGCGCTTCAATGGGAGCTACCATATTAGCTGCTGGCGCAAAGGGAAAACGATTTTCTTTGCCTAATGCTGAAGTTATGCTTCATCAAGTGGCAGGAGGCGTGTCTGGCGAGGCGATAGAAATTGAGATTACAGCTAAGCAAATTGTAAAAATAAAACAAAAACTGAATAAAATTTTATCTAAACATACTGGGCAATCAATAGAAAGGGTGGAGAAAGACACTGATCGCGATTTTTATTTGTCGGCAGATGAAGCTAAAGAATACGGGATAATTGACGAGGTAATTAAGACAAAATAGCATTATATTGTTTTGTGTTTCTGATTTTAGAAGCAAAAAATTTTGTTGAAAAACCAAATTTTTGTTTTTAATGTTAATAATAGTCTGGGGCTTTACTTTTTCGTCAAAATTTGTTATAAATAGGTTAATAGTGGTAGGATAATATGTTTTTATCATAGAAATAATATCATTTTACGCTATCAAATTAGTAAAATAACTTTAGATTTTGGTATCCTTATCATAAATTTGTAATTAATTTAGATGAATAAAAATGTTAAAAAATAGATCTATTTTTTTGGATAGAATGTCAGATTAAATGCAATTTTTTAACAAATATTAGGTTTATGTTGAGTGATTATCAACTTCTTATTTCAAAATATGAGTTCATTTGTCTTGCTTTTGGCGGGCGTTATTTCTCTATCCGTTGGTTCGGTCATGGGTTATTATACGCGTCAATCTATAGCAAAAAAACAAGTTGGGAGTATAGAACAGAAAATTCAGAAAAAAATAGCTGAAACTAAAAAAAAGATAGAGATTTTTTCAGCTGAAGCCAAAGAAAAGGCTTCAAAAATTGTTGAGATGGCGAAAAAAGATGAAGATCAAAGAAGGAGCCAATCTTTGATAAAAGAGCAGTTCTTATTAAAAAAGGAAGATCAATTAGATACAAGATTTTCTACTCTTGAAGATAAGGAAAAAGAATTTCGTGCGAAAGTTGAAGAATTAAAAAAGGTAAAAGAATCAATAGAAAAGCTTAAACAAGAGTCTTATGAAAAGTTAGAGCAAGTATCTGGGCTTTCTAGGTCAGTAGCGAAGAAAGAGCTTTTGACGGTAGTTGAAAAAGAAAATGAAGCGGAAATTTTAGAAAAAATAAAAAAATTAGAGAGAGAAGGGGCGGAAAAATTTGATGATAAAGCTAAAGAAATGGTTGCTTTGGCTATTCAAAAATGCTCTGTGTCTCAAGCTCAAGAGTTAACGGTTACTACTGTTTCTTTGCCAAGCGATGAGATTAAAGGAAGAATTATTGGAAAAGAAGGAAGGAACATTAGGACTTTAGAAAAATTAACAGGTGTAGAAATAATTGTTGACGACACTCCTGAAGCAGTTACAATTTCTGGCTTTGATCCTATACGCAGGTATATTGCTAAGATTTCTTTGGAAAAACTAATAAAAGATGGTAGAATACAGCCGGGAAGGATTGAAGATATTGTTGCTAAAACTGAGGAAGAAATTGTTTCTCAAATAAAAGCAGCAGGAGAGACGGCTGCGTATGAAATTGGAATAATTGGGCTTGATTCCAAGATTATCCAGCTTTTAGGCAGATTAAAATTTAGGACTAGTTATAGTCAAAATGTTCTTCTGCATTCAATGGAAGTAGCATTTTTAGCTGAAGCGCTTGCTTTAGAAATAGGAGCGAATGCTAAAATAGCTAAAAAGGCTGGGTTGCTTCACGATATTGGAAAAGCCGTTGATCATCAAATTGAAGGATCCCATGTTGATATTGGAATAAAAATTTTAGAGAAATTCGGTTGCGAAAAAGAAGTTATTGACGCTATGAAATCGCATCACGAAGAATATCCAGTAGAAACAGTTGAAGCTATTTTAGTTCAGGCTGCTGATGCTATTTCTAGCGCAAGACCAGGAGCGAGAAAAGATAATTTAGAGAATTACCTTAAACGTCTTAGCGAATTAGAGGCTATTGCCAATTCTTTTAAAGGAGTAGAAAAGACCTATGCTATTCAGGCTGGTCGTGAGATTAGGGTTTTTGCTAGACCAAGCGAGGTTGATGATATTGGTTGCCATAAATTAGCTAAGGATATTGCTGGAAGAATTCAAGAAGAACTTAGGTATCCCGGCGAAATTAAGGTGAATGTTATTCGCGAGAATAGAGTAATTGAATATGCGAAATAACCATTATATCAAGTAGTTAATATATTAACATTTATATATTTGGGTATAGAGGTGTCAGGCAATCGTCTGTTGCTTAAATATCAAAGTATTTGAATGTTGTTAAAGTATTTTATGACAAAAGATGAAATGATTGAAGCTATTGCAAAAAAAATGGGTTTACCTAAAACTCAAGCAGCTGAAACATTAGGTGTTGTTCTAGATGAAATAACTAAATCTTTATCAAAAGGTAATGAAGTCATTTTTACTGGTTTTGGAAAGTTTAGCGTGAGCGATAGAAAAGCGAGGGAAGGAAGAAATCCAAAAACAGGAGAAAAAATTAAAATTCCAGCGATGAAGGTTCCAAAATTTAAAGCAGGAAAGGTTCTTAAGGACGCGGTAAAATAAAAGCGCATTGCTGATTAACGAGTAATAAAACAAATCCCACCCTGATTTATCGGGGTGGGATTTGTTTTATTGGAGCGGGTGAAGGGGATCGAACCCTCGTCGCGGCCTTGGAAGGGCCGAGTAATAACCATTATACGACACCCGCGAATAAATTAATTGGTCGGGGTACCCAGATTTGAACTGGAACTAAATCCTCCCAAAGGACTCGTGCTACCGTCACACTATACCCCGTTATTGTTATCCCCTATTTTTTATAGCACCTATTTTTTTAGAAGTCAAAATGATGCGTTTTGTTGTTTTGTATTTTTAAATATGTTAAAATAATAAAATGAGTTTTAAAAAAATTTTTGACGAACTTAATATTATCGCCAAATGTCAGAATTACAGTATTCCTGTTTGGCAATGCCCTCAATTTCTATTTTTTATAATGGGGATTGTTATCATTTTTGTAATTTTATTAATTTTTAGTCTTGGGGCATTTTTTGTTGAAAATTCAGAATTTCTTGCTTTGATTACGCTTGTTTCTACCTTCATTTTGTTTGTTGTTGGCAATATTATTATTCAAAGTTTTGAGCGATTAGCTGAAGCAAATCGTATGAAAACAGAGTTTATTGGTATAGTTTCTCATCAATTAAGAACTCCTATTACCAATTTGAAATGGACAATTGATATTTTAAAATCTTCAAAAAAAGAGGTAATTACAGATAAAGATCAGACAGAAAAACAAGAATATTTTAAAATTTTAGAAGATAATAGTATACGAATGGCAGAGTTGGTAAACCAGCTTATAACTGTTTCAAGGATACAAAAAGGAGTTTTTTTATTTAAAAAAGAAAAAATTAATTTAGTAGAGATTACAAAGCAATTAATTCAAGAGGCTAAATCTTTTATTAAAAAAATGGATGTCAAAGTAGAATTTGATTTTGATGAAGATTTGCCGATAATTGTTGGAGATCGTTTTCAAATTAGAACAGTCGTTGAAAATCTTTTGAATAACGCTATCCATTATTCTTCTAAAAAAAATTCTGTTGTGTCTGGAAAAGAGATAAAAAAAGTAGAAATTAATATTAGAAAAATCCGTAATAAAATTTGTTTTAAGATAAAAGATAATGGAATAGGAATTTCGAAAATGGATGAAAAATATATTTTTCAGAAATTTTTTAGAGCTAAAAATGCGTCAAAACATAAGACAGAAGGAAGTGGATTGGGCCTTTATATTGCTAGGTCAATCATAGAAGAGTTAAACGGAGAGCTTGATTTTAAATCCAAAGAAGATTGTGGTTCAATTTTTTGGTTTACCTTGCCAACTAAATAATATTTTTTTAGATTTTAAGTCATAGATTCAATATGTGTTTATTGTTTAATCCCATATAGCGGGATTTTTATATTTGTAGAAAATGAATAAGTGTGTTATTATAATTTTGAAAATAAAGATTTATAAATTTGATATGCCCCTGTAGCTCAACTGGATAGAGCAACTCCCTTCTAAGGAGTAGGTTGCGCGTTCAAATCGCGCTGGGGGTACTATATTGGCCTATCAACCAATAATTTTTTGAATATGGTGGGCGTAGTGTAGTGGATAGCACAAGAACCTGTGGAGTTCTTAGGGGGAGTTCGAATCTCCTCGCTCACCCAGATTAGAACTTAGAATAAAGCAGTGTTTTCACATTGACTTTTAGAGTGTCTGTTGTTAATATAAAATTATAGAATAACAGTATATGTGTAGACTAGATATCTACACAAATTTGTTTCAATATAAGATTATTTATGTCAATAACTTATCAACCAAAGAAAAAAAAGCGGAAAAGAACTCACGGGTTTTTAGCACGAAAAAAAACTGTTGGTGGCAGGCGGGTTTTGAGCAGAAGAAGAATTAAAGGAAGAAAAGAATTAACCGTATAAGTCAGATTGTTTAATCTCACTAAATATGTTGCCTAAGCAGAATTGTCTTAAAAAAAAGAAAGATTTTGAAAGGGTTTTTAAGCAAGGGAAAGGGATTAGAGAGGGGTTTTTGTTTTTGAAAATGTATAAAAACGATTTGAGTGAAAGCAGGTTTGGGTTTATTGTTAGCCAAAAAATTTCAAAAAAAGCGGTTGTTCGCAATAAAGTTAAAAGAAGATTAAGGGCAATAATTTTTAAAAAATTATCTAAGATAAAAAAAGGAATAGATGTGGTAGTGATAACAAATATAGGCATTGAGAGTCAAAGTTTTCAAGAAATAGAAAAAAATATTGATAAAATTCTTATTAGAGCAAGATGTTTAAAAAATTAGTTTTAAAAAATTATTATGGTGTAGAGGCGATATTGTTTTGCGCTATAAGGTTCTATCAGCAGTTTATTTCTCCTTATTTAGGTAATCATTGTCGTTTTTATCCATCTTGTTCAGAATATTCTTGTTTGGCGATAAAAAAGTATGGAGCAGTAAAGGGGTGTTGGAAGGCATTAATGCGGATACTGAGGTGCCACCCATTTAATGGGGGCGGAATAGATTACCCATAAAGTTTGGAATTCGGAAGTTTTAAATTTTAAGTTCTAAATTATAAGATTATATATGTTTGAATTTTTTATAAATTGTTTTAATACCCTTCTATATGAGCCATTGTTTAATGCCTTAATATTGTTGTATGAATATTTACCTGGAAATGATTTTGGAATTGCTGTTATTGTTTTAACAGTTTTAATAAAACTCGCGTTGTCTCCCTTGGGAATTAAGGGTATTAAAGCTCAAAAAGCTCTTGCTGAATTACAGCCCAGAATGAAAGAAATTCAGGAAAAATTTAAGCACGACAAGGAAAAGCAGGCAAAAGCGATGATGGCATTTTATCAAAAAGAAAAGATAAATCCCCTTTCTGGTTGTTTGCCATTATTGGTTCAACTCCCGATTATTATTGCGCTTTATAGAGTTTTTTGGAATGGGTTTAAAGATGGTGAAATGGTTCATCTTTATAGCTTTGTCCCCTTCTCTGGAGTAATTGATCCAATGTTTTTAGGTCTAATTGATTTATCTGTTCCTTGTATTCCCCTAGCTTTCCTTGCTGGTTGTTTGCAGTTTTTTCAAACAAAGATGATGTCTTCTCAAAAGAAAACAAATAAAGAGCAACCTATTAAGAAAAATAATAAAGAGACTCAATTTTCAGATATTATGCAAAAGCAAATGCTTTATTTTTTTCCAATTTTTACTGTGTTTATTCTTTGGAATTTACCATCAGCGATTGGTCTTTATTGGGCAACCTTTACTATTTTTGCAATTGCTCAACAGCATTTTATTTTTAAATCTCAAGAGATCAAGCAGTTAAATATTCAAACAGAAAAATGATTTTATGATTGGAAAAAAAGAATTAGAAAAAATTAAAAAAATTACTGAAGAATTTTTTGAAAAAATGGATTTTGATGTGGAGATTGAAGTAAAAAAGATTAACGATTCTATTATTCCTATTTACATAAAAACAGAGGAGCCCAAAACTTTAATTGGAGAAAAAGGACAAACAATGATTGATGTTCAACGGCTTTTGAAATCTATTATTAAGAAGAATATTTTTTCTGCGAATTCAGACCAAGAACCTTTTTATATTAATATAGATATTAATGGCTACAAAGAGAAGAGAATAGAATACTTGAAAGAACTTACTAAATCAGTAGCGGATGAAGTTGCTTTATTTGGCAAAGAAAGGGTTTTAGCACCGATGTCTGGATACGAAAGGAGAATTATACATCTTGAGATAGAAGAAAGAGCAGGTATTACTTCTGAAAGTATTGGAGAAGAAGCAGAAAGAAGAGTAATTATAAAACTGTCTCCATGATTATTAATATTTGTATTTTGTTTATTTAAAAACCCTATTATATAAATAATAGGGTTTTTAGTTTAAACAATACATTCAATAATTAATAGACAATAGGCGTATTAATTATTGTCTTGTTCCTTGCCGAACAATATATGATTTAAAACAAGCGTGTGGGGTTGTAGATATTGGCCATGGCCATAGCACAGAATATTCGTAAGTTGGGCATTTGGCAATGGGGTTATCTCTTAAAAATGGATCGCTTTCAAAGAAAACTTCACACTCTCCTCCGAATCCGTGGTATTCATATAATATAGCTACATAATCTCCGTCCACATAAATTGAATCTCCGAAATTAAAATTTTCAGGCGTATCTATTTGGTTCGCATGTAGATGAGATCCATCGCAAAAACATCCAGAGGAAGTATCTTCTGGTAAGCTATCGCATTCACCATTTACACACTCGGGATGTAAGTCGCAAGTTTCCACATTATAATCTCTGTTTTCATAAAGAATTACTCCATTTCCTGAAGTTTCTTTTTCTGGCTCTTTGAAAATTGTTATAGAAGATACCCAATTTATTGTATCGTTAATTTTTTTTGGATTATCTGTTTTTGTCTCAATATAATCGCAGGCGCCCTTATAGTTTGTTTTTTCGTGTAAAATTGCTCTGTATTGTGCTCCTTCTTCTGGCTGATTGAAAAATATTTGAGTAATTTGGTTGTCCCATGTTGCTGGAAAAGCCGCGCTTGAATGATTGTAATAGAGGCAATTTTTTACAGATTTATGGCCATCTTTACACAAATAAACTCCCTTGTGTTTATCTACAAGTTCAACTGAGTATGTTTTTCCTGGATCAGATATACAAGTTTTAGCTGAGTGCTTTTCGTGTAATTTATGCCCTCCTTCCCAGTTTTCAAAATGATAATTAATAATGTTTAAATCGTCACCTGATTTGTTGCAATACATTGAACGAACTTTTCCGCCCAATTCGCCCAACCATCCTTTGCTTTTTCTTATTTTCATATAATCTATACCCTCTATTCCGCCTGATTGTTCTGGGTTAGCGCCCCCCGGACAGCCTGATTGACTATAAAGAATAATAAAAGGGTTTGTTGGCGAGCTTTTTATTGTTGGATTAAGAACTAATAATTGTGGATTTATTGTGTTTAAAATTAAGAAAGAGCAGAGAATAATAATTAGCCCTAATATACTGGCTAATATTTGATCTTTTCCTTCTTTTATGGCTGTTGGGTTTCCACCGCCAATTAAATAGCAAAATCCGCCATAAGCTAAAGATCCAAAAGCAATAATTCCAGTGAACATCAAAGAAAGATTAAATATGTATTTTATGTAATCAGGGAGCCATGTTCTTGTGGACATCGGGGTTTGCGCATCTCCAAATGTTGGATATTCAATTTCTAATTCAGTTGCAAAAGAAAAATCAGAGAATAAGAATAGCGTTAAAATTCCCAACAGGCAAACAAGGATAAATTTTCGTTTATTTTTTAACATATTATGAAATTTGGTAATTATTGTTTTATTCCTTGCCTAATAATATATGATTTAAAACAGGCATGTGGGATTGTAGCTATTGGCCATGGCCATAGCACAGAATATTCGTAAGTTGGGCATTTGGCAATGGGGTTATCTCTTAAAAATGGATCGCTTTCAAAGAAAACTTCACACTCTCCTCCAAATCCGTTGTGTTCAAACAATATGGCCATATAATTTCCGTCTATATAAATTGAATCTCCGGAATTAAAATTTTCAGGCGTATTTGTCTGAGTAGCGTTTAGATGAGTTCCATCACAAAAACATCCAGGGGAAGTATTTCCTGGCCCACAATAACTTGAGCCAGCGCATTTACCATTTGCGCATCCTGGATGTAGGGCGCAAGTTTCCACATTATAATCTCTGTTTTTATAAAGAATTATTCCCTTATCTATAAAAGCTTCTTCTGGTTGTTTGAAAATTGTTATAGAAGACACCCATTTATTTGTTTCTTTAATATTTTTTACATTTCCATCTAATTTATCAATAAAATGGCAGGCGCCTTTATAGTTTTTATTTTCGTGTAAAATTGCTCTATATTTTGCTCCTTCTTTTGGTTGTTTATAAAATATATAAGTAATTTGGTTGTCCCATTCTGGCGGAAAGGCTGCGGTTGAACTATTATAATAGAGACAATTTTCTTTATTGCTGTTTTTGCATAGATAAACTCCTGTAAGCATGTCTCTAAGCTTAATTGATTTCATTATTCCTGGGCTATTTATACAGGTTTCAGCTTCATGCTTAGTGAACAATCTTTTTCCACCCATCCATCCTTCATCGCTATAAGTAGTAACATTTAAATCGCTACCATCTTTCTGGAAAAAAATTGAGCCAACTTGCGAGTTTAATTTATCTAAACTTTTTTCGCTTCTTTTTATTCTCATATAATCTATTCCCTCTATTTCGCCTGATTGTTCTGGGTTAGTGCCCCCTGGGCAGTTTGCTTTTTTATAAAGAACAACAGGACTCGGTGTTCCTTTTATTGCTGGATTAAGAATTAATAATTGCGGATTTATTGTGTTCAAAATTAAGAAAGAGCAGAGAATAATAATTAACCCTAATATGCTGGCTAATATTTGATCTTTTCCTTCTCTTATGGCTGTTGGGTTTCCAGTGGCAATTAAATAGCAAAATCCGCCATAAGCTAAAGATCCAAAAGCAATAATTCCAGCCAATATTAAAGAGAAATTAAATATGTATTTTATGTAGTCAGGGAGCCATGTTTTTGTGGACATCGGGGTTTGCGCATCTCCAAATGTTGGATATTCAATTTCTAATTCAGTTGCAAAAGAAAAATCAGAGAATAAGAATAGCGTTAAAATTCCCAATAGGCAAACAAGGATAAATTTTCGTTTATTTTTTAACATATTATGAAATTTGGTAATTATTGTTTTATTCCTTGCCTAATAATATATGATTTAAAACAGGCATGTGGAGTTATAGATATTGGCCATGGCCACAGAAGTAAATATTCGTAAGTTGGGCATTTGGCGATATCGTTATTTCTTAAAAATGGATCGCTTTCAAAGAAAACTTCACATTCTCCTTCAAATCCGTTGTGTTCAAACAATATGGCCACATAATTTCCGTCTATATAAATTGAATCTCCGGAATTAAAAT
>JAUVKU010000065.1 GCA_030596105.1 bacterium | reverse complement strand
GAACCTTATTAGAAAACGCAAGAAACGTAAGGAACTAATTATTATAGAAAAAGCCGTTGAAGAACAATTGGATCTGGCAGCATGAGGCAATAAAAGTGCCAAAACTCTATTTGTCAAAGAACTATTTTTCGAAAACTCAAGTAATATAAGAACCAAAATTAAGGGCTTTGAAGCGCCTTTTAAAATTATTGCTGATCCTGAGTTTATTGGAATTGGTTATGATGCGGGTTTTGGGAATGATAATAGTGCTGGGATGGGGTGTGTTGACCTTATAGTTTGAACAAGTGGATGACTAAAATGAGAAAAATATAACATAATAAAATTTCGAGGCATTATGATACGAGAACTTGTTAATTATTCAGAATGGTTAAAGAAAGATTTTCCTGATCTATTTGAAGGTATTGTATTTGAAGGTTTACATATAGAAGTATCATTAGATAGAAATGGAGAATTAAAAGAAAATGGTTTTAACTTTGAAATATATAGAACGGGAAATATTCCATCAAATTTTTTATTAAAGTTGGCAAAAAATGAAAATATTGGAGAGATGATACCCATATATATAATTAAGAACAAATATATTGATTCGAGTGGAAAATTTTTTAGTTCAAATAATTATTATTCATATTTTTTTAAATTGTTCAAAAAAGATAATACTAAACTGAAATTAAATAAAGCGTTCGATTTTAAGCCAAGAACAACACAGTTAAAAAATAATGATTATGGTGAAAAATTTGAAAACTATATTGAAAAATATAAAGAACTCTTTAGCAAAAAACTAAAAACACATTACAATTTATTAAAAAATAATAATGGGGGGAAAAGTATTATCCCAAAAGATGTGGATGGCAATTTTGAAGTAGAGAAGGATTTTGAACACATAAATTTTTTTTTAGAAGAACACTTCTGGGATAAATTTGTTAAAGAAAAAATTATTGAGCACTTTATAACGAAAACAACAAGCGACTTAAAAGAAATATCGAAAAGCAATCAAGAGCTTTTGATAAGCACCATTTTCCTGACTTTCAAAACACCATATTCAAAGAAAAATTTTAAGAAGCAGGCAGATTATTATTATAAAAAAAAGTTGCCGTTGAAACCACCTAAGAATAGATATGAAGAACAGCATAAAATAACTGGTGAATGGCCAGATATCTTTAATCCAATTTTAACTCAAGATAATGAGAGAAAAGTTTTTTCACGACACCGGTCACATTTCTCACAAATAAATAAAAAACTACATAGAGAGAACGTCTTAAGCGCATTATATTTACTAAAAATAGTCTATAATGGGAAACTTCCAAATCCATTGCCTGTTTTTCTAAATAAAGATGAATTAAACAAAAAAGTTGTTACTATTTATAAAAAAAGTAATTCTAAAAAATCTTATACTCAAATAATAAAATCTCTTATTATGGATTATGATGAAGATATACAAAATTATTATATTATAAACTATTTTAAAGATAAAAGTTTGATTATTTATGATGTTGACCTTGTCTCAAATTTTAGGTTTTGGGTAAATATAAAGTGGAACCAAAAACTATTTGAAATTTTTAATTTCAATAAAAATTATAACAGGATTGAACATCTCTTTCATATAGAACAAATATTTAGAAATAAGATGTTTAATAATGAGCTTAGATATTTTGGGGACATTGATTTTTCAAAAGAGACGCCAAGTTTTTTGAAAAATAATATTTATAAATACCGTAAGCTTCTCTACAATGCATTCTATAAATCTCATATACACTTAATAACTCCTACAATTTTGAAAGATATTTGCATGTCAATCATTCGCCATGAAATTTTTCATGATGAAATGAATAACAAAGGCAAAAGTAAAAATAAATATAGAATAAAAGAAAAATTATTGATCTATATTCATTTAAATAAAGTATTTGAAATAACAATGGAGGAAGAGATATGTCATCAGAATTGCCAAAGTATTATGATAATTTGCTGAGCCTTTTAAGAGGTGAAATTGATTATTATCAAAGTGATGAAGATTTTGCTTTTGGTACAGGACAACTTATTCGCTATCTACTGAAGCAAAGCGAATCAAATAATAAGAATCATTCTATGCTGGAACCTTTTTTGCAAAAGCTTGGAAATTTTAATATTTTTATTACACAAATTAATCGGGCATTGAAAACTTATGGGCATAAAATTAAAATGAATCACTATATTTTTGATAAGATGATGAGTAATACAACAAGTTATAAATTAGAAGATGATAAATTGTTAAAAGATCTGGAAACAATAATAATTAGTGGATATTTTGCTAAATCAGCTATATCGCAAATATTAAATGAAAGAGAAGTAAAAAATATAAGCCAATAAAGGAGCGAAAAATGACTAAAGATAAATTATTTGAAAACCGTGTTTATGGTGTGCAAATCATTAAATCAAAGAATTCAAACTATAATGCTGATTTTACAGGGAATCCAAGAACTTTACCGGATGGGACAGTTTACTCAACAGATAAAGTAAATAAATTTAATATCAGAAAATATTTGGGCAGGAATAGTCCAGATGATATTTTTGTCAAAGAAACAATTCACGAAAAACAGATTAAAAAAGACAAAAAAGATATAACCACAACAGGACCCAGAACCCTTGTAGAAACTTATGAATTCTTTTTTTGTCAAAACAGCCAATCATCATTAAAAGAACAAACAAAAACTGATGTACTTAAAAATTTAGTTTCCAAGCTCGACATTCGTCTTTTTGGAGCAACCTTTGCACCAGGTGGAAATGATGCAAAAGGAAAAAATATTTCTATTCATGGCCCTGTCCAAATCAGCTATGGTATCAATCGCTTTGAAAAATTTAAGGACTCCGGGATGTACACTGATCAAATCGGTTCTCCTTATGCTAAAGATTCTGGTGCCGATCAAACAACATTAGGTTCTCAAACCAGATCTCAAGAGGCACATTATGTGCACCATTTTTCAATTAATCCAAAAAATTTGTCAAGTTATGTTAATCAATTTCAAAAAGATGAACAAAATGCGCAAAAAGG
>JAUVKU010000042.1 GCA_030596105.1 bacterium | reverse complement strand
TATAGAAAGAAAAGTAGTTCCTTATTTAGCAAAGATAAGCTTAAGAAGCGCTGACAAAATTAGGGCAGTGGCGAATTATTTAATAGATCAAGCAAAAGAAATTGCTCCAAGAAAACAATATTTTATATTCCCTACTTTTACCGATTTAAGTATTTTTTTAGATGAAAAAGATATAAAGCTTGATAAATTTATTTTATTTGTTGGACATTTAGAAAAAGTAAAAGGAGTGAATATCTTGATTGATGCTTTCGCTAAAATTTCAAAAGATTTTCCTGATTTTAAATTGGTTTTAGTCGGACGAGGAGCTGAAAAAGAAAATTATCAAATGTTAGTTGATAGTCATCAATTGCAAGATAGAATTGAGTTTAAAGGAAAGCTATCTTTAGAACAAACAAAAGATATTATGAAGAATTGTCATTGTTTTGTTTTGCCTTCTTTGTCGGAAGGGCTCCCAAGGGTTATAATGGAGGCAATGGCATTGGGAAAGCCAGTAGTTGCAAGTGATGTTGGTGGAATTCCAGAGCTTGTAAAAAACAATGAAAATGGATTTTTGTTTGAACGGGGCAGTTCAAATGAATTAGCGGAAAAATTAAGCATAATTTTAAGAAATAAGGACTTGGCAATAAAAATGGGAGAAAAGGGTAGAGAGGTTGCTAATCAAAATTTTTCCAATGAAAAATATCTTCAAAATTATATCAAAATGATAAATCAATGAAATTATTAATTATTACTCAAAAAGCGAATAAAGAAGATGATGTTTTGGGCTTTGTTCATAAATGGATTGAAAAATTTGCTACAAAGTTTGATTTCGTTAATGTTATTTGTCTTAAACAAGGAGAAATTTCTTTGCCCTCAAATGTAAAAGTTTGGTCTTTGGGCAAAGAAGAAGGCGAATCAAAGATTAAATATTTTTTTAGATTTTATAAATATATTTGGAAATTAAGGAAAGATTATGATGCTGTTTTTGTTCACATGAATCCCATTTATATAGTTTTTGGTGGGATATTTTGGAAAATCTGGAATAAGAAAATTTATTTATGGCATAATCATCAAAATGGAACATGGGTTACAAGATTTGCTATTAAAATGGTTAATACGGCTTTTTGTACATCTCGTTTCTCTTTTACTTCTAAATTTAAAAAAGCAAAAATTATGCCTGCTGGGATAGATATAGAAATTTTTAAGAAAGATAATAATATTCAAAAAATACAAAATTCAGTTTTGTATGTGGGTAGAGTTTCTCGGATTAAAGGCATTCATATTTTAATTGAAGCGGTGAAGTTGTTAGACAAAGAGGGAATAGATTTTGTTTTGAATATTGTCGGAAGGGCAGACGAAGAAGATACTGAATATCTGAAAGAGCTTAAAGATTTGGCAAGCGATTTAGAGCAAAGGGGCAAAATTAAATTTTTAGGTAAAATTCCAAATTATAAGACTCCAGAGATTTATAATCAAAGCGAAATTCTCGTTAATCTTTCTCCCGCAGGGTTATTTGATAAAACGATATTAGAAGCAATGGCTTGCGAAACAATACCGCTTGTTTCAAGTAAGGCGTTTGATAGATTGTTGTCTAGCAATTTGATTTTTAAAGAAGAGAGCTCAGAAGATTTAAAAGATAAGATTAGTAATATATTTAAAATGGGCAAAGAAGAAAAACAATTTTTAGGCAAAGAATTAAGGAATTCCATTGTTGAAAATCATAGCTTAGATAGTTTAATAGAAAAATTTGTCCAAATTTTTAAAAGTTAAAGATTATGGATGGTGAAAAAAAGAAAAAAATAAAAATACTTTTTGCTGTGGCGAATATGGGGGTTGGGGGGGCGCAAAGAATAGTCGTTGACCAGACAAACATGATTGACAAGGATTTTTTTGATCCATATCTTATAACGCTTAATTCAGAAGGCAAATCCTCTCTTTTTTTAGATTTGCGATTATCCCGCAAAAAGATTGTGTTTTTTTTATTTTCCTCCTATTTTAATTTAGGATATTGGATAAAGCTTATAAGATGGATGAAAAAGGAGCAATTTGACATAGTATTTTGCAATCTAATACTTGCGAATAATGTTGTTCGTGTTGCTGCTTTCCTTGCTGGTGTAAAAAAAATAATTATCGCTGAACATAATCTTTATCCAGCCAAGAAGAGGGCACAGTTTATAGTTGATAGGATTCTCGCATTTATCACTCATAAGATATTCGCGGTATCTTATGATGTAAAAAATTTTCTTATTGAACGAGGCGGCATACCCAGTTGTAAGGTAGAGGTAATTTATAATGGTATTGATTTGAGCGTTTTTGGAGGTTTAAAGGACGAGAAATATAATTTAAGAAAAAAGTTTCATTTTGCTGATGATGAAGTGGTTATTTTGAGCGTTGGTAGAGTGATTGCCCAGAAAGCTTATGACGTTTTAATAGACAGCGCGTATAAATTAAAAAAAAGAACTCAAACTAAGTTCCGTTTTATTATTTTAGGAAATAATGATTCTATATTGGGAAATGAATTGCAATCGAAGGTTACGCAATTTAATCTAGGCGGTGTTGTAGAATTTTGGGGGGTACGCCGAGATATTTCAGAATTAATGGCGGCCTCGGATATATTTTTTATGCCATCTCGATGGGAGGGGTTTGGAATCGTGTTAGTTGAGGCAATGGCATCTGGATTGCCATTTGTTATGAGTGAGAACGGGGTAGTGAGCGTTCAAGATTGCAAGATGAATGGAATTAAAGATGGAATACACGGTTTTGTTGTGAAGGATTATAATGCTGATAATTTTACTGAAAAGCTTTTAGTTCTTGTAGAGAATTTAGATTTAAGACAAGAGCTCGGAAAAGCGTCTCAGCTTAAATCACAAGATTTTTCTATTGCTCGCAATATTGAGCAGTTTCAGGAAATATGTTTTGATGCTCTTAAATGAATTTGTATTCAATTATGAGGTTTATAGTAAAGAAATGAAAATATTTTATATCGCCAACGCAAGAATACCGACTGAAAAAGCGCATGGAATTCAAATAATAAAAATGTGCGAGGTTTTTGCTGGAGTTGAAGGCATTACAGTGGAATTGATTATTCCACGAAGATTTAACTATGTCAAAAAAAATCCTTTTGAATATTATGGAGTGGAAAAGAATTTTAAAATAAAAAAGCTTTTCTGCTTTGATCTAATTGCAATAGATAAATTTATCGGGCATTTAGGTCTTTGGATAGAATCTTTGACTTTTTTTATTCCAGCGCTATTATGCATTTTTTTCAAAAAAGCGGATGTTATTTTTATAAGAGACAAAATGCTTTTGCCATTTGTTTTGTTCAAAAAGAATGTGATTTTTGAAGCTCATACATTTCCCAAAAAATACTTTTTATATTCTTTATTTTTAAAGCGAGTTAAAAAAATAATTGTAATTACTGAAAAACTTAAAGAGCTTTTTGTACAACAGGGAATATCGGAAAATAAAATTTTAGTAGCTCCAGATGGAGTAGATATTAAAGATTTTGATATTGAATGTTCGCAATTAGAAGCGAGAAGAAAATTGGACTTGCCTCAAGACAAAAAAATAATTCTTTATACTGGGCATTTGTATGAGTGGAAAGGTGCGGATGTGTTGTTTAAAGTCGCCCAAAATTTTCAAAATAATGTTTTATTGGTGTTTGTTGGCGGTACAAAGGAAGACATTGTAAAATTTAGGCAAAAAGCAAAAGATATAAAAAATGTGGTTATAAAAGGGCACAAGTCGCATAAAGAAATTCCTTATTGGTTAAAAGCCGCAGATGTATTGGTTTTGCCAAATTCTGGCAAACAAGAAATTTCAAAACATTGGACCTCTCCTTTAAAACTTTTTGAATATATGGCGTCAAAAAGACCAATTATTGCTTCTGATTTGCCGTCAATAAGAGAAATTTTAAATAAAGATAATTCTGTTTTATTTGAGGCAGATAATTCAGAAAAATTAGCAGAAGGAATAAAAAAGGCTTTGCAAGACGCAGAATTAGCTGATAAGATATCTAAACAAGCTTTTTCAGATGTTCAGAACTATACTTGGCAGAAAAGAGCAGGGAAAATATTAAAATTTGTATAAATTTTTTAAAATTATTATATGAAAAATAATCAACAAAAAACCATATTGATAACAGGCGGGGCCGGGTTTATTGGATCTCATCTTTGCAAAAGGTTGTTGGGACAAGGTAGTAAAATAATTTGTTTGGATAATTTTTTTACTGGAAGTAAGGCGAATATTAAAGAATTGATGGGTAACGAGAATTTTGAATTGATTGAGCACGATATAACAAAGCCAATTTCTTTAAAAGTTGACCAGATTTATAATTTAGCTTGTCCAGCCTCTCCTGTTCATTATCAATATAATCCAGTTGAAACAGTAAGAACAAATGTAATTGGAACTTTGAATATGTTGGATTTAGCGAAAGAAGCGAATGCCAAGCTTTTACAAGCTTCTACTTCTGAAGTTTATGGCGATCCGTTTGAGCATCCACAAAAAGAAACTTATTGGGGAAATGTTAATTGTATCGGCATAAGGTCTTGTTATGATGAAGGCAAAAGATGCGCTGAAACTTTATGCATGGATTATCATCGCCAAAATGGTGTGAAAATTAGAGTTGTCAGAATATTTAATACTTATGGCCCGAATATGCATCCTAACGATGGAAGAGTGGTTTCAAATTTTATCGTTCAAGCTTTAAAAAATGAGCCAATTACTATTTATGGGGATGGGAATCAAACAAGGTCGTTTCAATATATTGATGATTTAGTTGATGGTATGATTAAGATGATGGAAAATGAAGATGGTTTTATTGGGCCTGTTAATTTAGGAAATCCAAACGAGTTTACAATTAAGGAATTGGCTGAAAAAGTTTTAAAGTCAATTTCAGAAAGCCAAAGCAAGATTATTTACAAAGAATTGCCAGTAGATGATCCAAAACAAAGAAAGCCGGATATTAGCTTGGCTTACGAGAGATTGGGTTGGCGACCAGAAATTAAACTTGAACAGGGCTTGATAAAGGCAATAGAGTATTTTAAAAAAATAATATAATCTCAAAAAATGAAAGAATTATTTTTAAACAAGATTAAAGATTTTAAAAATGACAAATATTTAATTCGGGCTTTATTTTTTGCTCTTTTAAATATGGGTATAATTTTTTTAATCTTTGGGTTTCAAAAATATTCCGATACATCTGGCTATATTGATGCTATTCATTTTTTTCAAGGGCAAGAGACGCAAGTTGACCTTCGATGGCTTTTGAGGCCATTAGGCGCTATTTTTGCTTCTCCGTTTCAATTTTTAGGACAAGGGGCAGGTTTGATTGTTCAAAATGTAATTTTTTATTTGTTCTCTTCAGTTTTAATTTTTAAGATAACTGATTTGATTTTTCACAATAAAAGGCAGGCATTTTTTGCTTCTGTATTTTTTGTTACAGCGACCCCCGTAATTGAATCAGGTCTTGCATATTTGACTGATATGGGGGCATGGTTTTTTTATCTTTTTTCTGTGTTTTTAACGCT
>JAUVKU010000022.1 GCA_030596105.1 bacterium | reverse complement strand
TATAATATAATATAATATAAATATATTTTAAGTCTATAATCTATTAAATTTATTTTATAATAAAAAATAACTATGGCAAAAATTTTAATTATTGAAGACGATAAGTTTTTAAGGGAATTAATATCTAAAAAGCTCGTTGATAAAGGTTATGAAATAATTAAGGCTGTTGATGGAGCAGAGGGAGTAGAAAAAACAAAAAAGGGAAATCCCGATTTAATTTTATTAGATCTTATTTTGCCAAAAATGAATGGATTTGAAGTTCTGTCTGAAATAAAAGATGATCCTGCTACATCTTCAATCCCAGTAATAATTTTATCTAATCTTGGACAAAAGGAAGATGTGGAAAAAGGTCTTAAGCTTGGAGCTATTGATTTTTTAATAAAAGCGCATTTTACCCCAATTGAAATTATTGAAAAAATACAAAAAATTTTAAAATAAAAATTCAAATTTTATCATTTTTTAAATTAGTTTGTTTCTAATAATTCGTAGTTACTCGTTTATCATTAGGTGAGTAATTGCGAATTATTTTAGAATATAATACGCAAGATACTGAAGACAAAAGATATGATTTTTTTTCTTTATGGCGAGGATACATATAGGTCTCGTGAAAAACTAAATGAAATAGTAAAACAATATAAAAAAACCCACAAGAGTGGATTGAATTTGAAATATTTTGAAGCAGATAAATTGCATTTTCAGAATTTTAAAGAAGAATTTCAAACTATTTCAATGTTTCACGAGGTTAAACTAATTATTATAAAGAATGTTTTTTCAAACATTGAATTTAAAGAAAAATTTTTAAAAGACATTGAAAGGTTTAAAGACTCGGAAAGTATTGTTCTATTTTATGAAGGAAAAAATATTCCTAAAAATCTTTCTTTGTTTAAGGCTTTGAACAAAAATGTTGAGTGTCAGAATTTTGAATTTTTGAAAGGAGAAAAATTAAAACATTGGGCAAAAAAAGAAATAGAAAAATATGGGAAAAAAATTGAATCAAATGCGTTGAGTAAATTAGTAGGCTATATAGATAATGATTTATGGCGGTTTTCTAATGAAATAAAAAAAATTGTTAATTATCAAAAAAAAGAATTAATTAGATTGGAAGATGTAGATCTTTTAGTAAAACCAAGCATTGAACCCCAAATTTTTAAAACTATTGACGCATTGTCATTGAGAGATAAAAGCAACGCACTTTGTTTAATTCATCAGCATTTAGAAAATGGCGATCATCCGTTATATCTTTTAACAATGATAAACTATCAATTCAGAAATCTTTTAACAATTAAAGATCTTTTAGATAAGCATAATGACTATAATATGATATTAGAGAAAGCAAAGCTTAGCCCTTTTGTTGTTAGAAAAAGTTATAATCAAGCAGGGAAATTTGCCTTTCAAGAGTTAAAAAAAATCTACCAAAAAATTTTTCAGGCAGATTTCAAAATAAAAACTGGGCGAATAGACCCAGAAACAGCACTTGATTTGTTAATTACTGAGATTTAATTTTGCAACCATCTCATTGTGATTTTTATTCTTTAGTTTTTGCGTTGATCAATTTTGTTATTCTGGATTTTTTTCTGGCCGCAGTATTTTTTTTAATCACATTGATTTTAGCGGCCTTATCTACTGCTTTGTAAATTTCAGATAAAAGTTTTACAGCTTTTTCTGTTTTTTTTTGTGTAACTAAATCTCTCGCTTCTTTAAGAAGTCTTTTCATTTTATTTTTATAAGTCAAATTTTGTTTTTTGTGTTTTAGATTTTGGCGAACTGATTTTTTAGCTGATTTTGTTATTGGCATATATCTAATTGTTATTTTAATAATTTTACAGTATCACATTTTATTTTTTTTGGCAAGTTTGCTACAATAAAAATATGATAAGTTATTTAAAGGGAGAAATAAAATTTAAACAGGATAATTTTGTGATTATTGAAGTAGCGAATATAGGCTATAAGGTTTTTTGTCCCGCAAATGTTTTAGACAAGATTTCTGAAAATATAGAAGCAAAAATTTTAACGCATCTTTATTTAAAAGAAGGAATCATGGATTTGTATGGGTTTTTATCTAACAAAGAGCGCGAGCTTTTTAAAATCCTTATTAAAATTTCAGGAATTGGACCAAAGGCAGCTCTTTCCATTGCATCTATTGGGTCAGAGGATCGGTTAAGAAAGGCAATAGAGAATAATGATTATAAATTTTTTGAGGGAGTGAAGGGGCTCGGGAAAAAAAGGGTTCAAAAAATAATTTTAGAACTTACTGGTAAATTTAAAGAAATTTATAAAACTAAACAAGTAGACATTCAAAAAGACGATGCTTTGCAGGCGCTTATTTCTCTTGGGTTTTCTTTGCAAAATTCTAAAAATGCGCTCTCACAAATTGATAAAGAAATTAAAGATGATAAGGAAAGAATAAAACAAGCAATAAAGATTTTAGGTAGATAATTTTTAGAAAAAGTAAATTAAGAAAATAGTTTTAATCAGGCGTTCGTTTTGCTCCTGCGACAAAACTCACTTAACGCGTTGCTAAAATTTTTACTAAAGCAAAGCCAAGCAATTTTAGCTCCTAATACTGATTAAAATCATTTTCTTAATTTACTTTTGAAATTAGTTTTGTAGTGTTTTGTAATTTTAAGTAGATGAATATAAAAAAAATAGTAAAAAAATTTATTCCTGGTTTCGTTTTGGATTTCTACCATTTTTTTCTGCCAATGTTTGGAGCTTTTTTGTATAGATTTCCTTCACGAAAATTAATCGTGATAGGAGTTACAGGAACAAATGGAAAATCTAGCGTTGTTAATTTAATTGTTAAAATTTTAGAGCAGGGAGGCAACAAGGTTGCGTCTTTGTCTTCCATTAAATTTAAAATTGGTAAAAAAGAATGGAAAAATAGTTTAAAAATGACTATGCCCGGAAGAATGAAGTTGCAAAAGTTTTTAAGGGGAGCTGTAAACGCAGGTTGTAAATACGCAGTATTAGAAGTTACTTCTGAGGGGATAAAACAGTCTCGCCATCAATTTATAAATTTTGAAACAGTGGTGTTTACTAATTTAACGCCAGAGCACATTGAATCTCACGGTTCTTTTGAGTTGTATAAAAAAGCAAAAGGAAAATTATTTGAAGTGGCGAAGAAGACGCACATTGTTAATTTAGATGACAAAAATGCAGAATATTTTTTAGGGTTTACATCAGATAAAAAAATTGCTTTTTCTCTTTCTAAAAATGGCGCTGATGTAAAAGCCGAGAATTGTCAGGTTTTATCTGGCTCTTTGAAGTTTTCCATTAATGATGTTGAATTCAATCTAAATTTATTGGGGAAATTTAATATATATAATGCATTAGCTGCTATTTCTGTTTGTTTATCTTATGGTGTTGATTTGGAAATTTGCAAAAAAGCCGTTGAAGAAATAAAAGTTATTCCAGGCAGGATGGAAGTAGTGATTAAAGAGCCCTTTAATGTTATTGTTGATTATGCGCATACTCCAGATGCGCTTGAAAAAGTTTGTCAGGCATCTAAAGAAATAACTGAGAAAAAAATGATTTGTGTTTTGGGTTCAGCTGGTGGAGGCAGAGATAAATGGAAAAGGCCTGAAATGGGAAAAATTGCTTCGCAATATTGCGATAAAATAATTCTTACAAATGAAGATTCTTATGACGAGGATCCAGAAGAAATTTTGAAAGAAGTTGAAAAAGGTTTCTCAGGTTCTGTAAATTTTGAAAAAATTTTAGACAGGAGAGAGGCAATAAAAAAGGCGTTAATTTTAGCTAACCAAGGAGACACAATTATTCTTACTGGCAAGGGGTCAGAGTCGTGGATGTGCGTTGCTGAAGGAAAGAAAATTCATTGGAATGAAAAAGAAATTGTCTTGCAAGAATTTAGTAAAATTATTTAAAAATATTTTGGGAAGTAATTTTTAGGATACGTTCGTTCGTTTCCAACGACGAACTCATTCATGTCCTCAACGAATTGCTTCGCCTGCTGACGAAGACCAAGCCAATTCGTCTGCGGATGTTCCTAAAAACCACTTCCCAAAATATTTTTTTATTTGCTTTTTATAGTTTAAAATATTATAAAGTGAAATAAGGTTTGAAGTTCGTTAAAAACAGAAAAGAGGAAAAGAAAAGTGTCAAAAAAATTAGAAAACAAGAGATTGTTATTCATTGGTGGCGGAAATATGGCCGAAGGAATTTTAAAAGGAATTTTAGACGCTGGAATAATTGATAAAGAAGAAGTGATTGTTTCAGAATTGATTACAGAAAGAAGGGAATACATACGAAAGAGATATGGGGTTACTGTCTTGAATGATAGTATTTATGGGGCTGAGATCTCAGACATTATAATTTTAGCTGTAAAGCCTCAGCACATATCAAAAGTTCTTGAAGATATAGCTCCTGAAATAAATGAAAATAAGATGTTAATTTCTATTGCTGCTGGGATTTATACAAAATCAATTTTATTGGGATTAAGAGAAGCTGGTGGTTTTAAAGATTATCGGATCGTGAGAGTGATGCCTAACTTACCAATAACAGTCGGAGAGGGTATGGCTGAAATTAGCAAAGGAGACTTCGCTTTATCAGAAGATGTTGAAATAGCTAAAGAGATATTTGGAAGCTGTGGTAAGGCAATAGAGGTTGAAGAAGAAAAAATGCACGCTGTTACAGCTGTAGCAGGAAGCGGTCCTGGTTATATGCTTTTGGTAATAGAAGCGTTAGCTGATGCTGGAGTAAGGCAGGGTATCCCGTTTGACAAAGCTGTAATGCTTGCAACTCAAACAATGTTAGGCACAGCGAAAATGGTTTTAGAAACAGGAGAGCATCCAGCTAAGTTAAAAGCAATGGTAAGTTCTCCGGGTGGTACGACAATTGAAGGTTTGTATGAATTGGAAAACCGTGGAGTTAGAGCGGCTTTTATAAGCGCAGTTGAGAAGACTGCAAAAAAGTCAGAGGAATTAGGAAAAGGAAAATAAAGAAATGGTAGAAACAGAAGAAATTTTGGAAAAATGGGCAGAACAAAAAATAAAGGATTTGTTCGGCAATTTTAATGGTGTTTTTGAAAAGAATCAGAGTGCCCCTGTGCGTTTAAGAAATTTTATAGATGGTGAGTGGAGAGGAACAATGGAATACAAAGATATAATTAATCCTTTGAATGGCAAGAGATTTATTAAGATGCCCTTGACTAGTGAAGAGGAAATTCAACCATTCATAGAATCTTTGGCTCGTTGTCCAAGACACGGATTACATAATCCGATTAAGAACCCAGAAAGATATGCGATGTATGGAGAAGTCGTGGCTAAAGCAGCTAGATTTTTAAGAACTCAGGCAGGCAGGCATTATTTCGCTAAATTGATTCAGCTTGTTATGCCAAAAGATATGACGCAATGCTACGGAGAAGTAGATGTTACGGCACGATTTTTGGAAGACTATTCTGGAAACGGAGTAAGGTATTTGGGTAAAGGACAAACAACTCCTGGAGACCATTTAGGACAAGAGGTTCATGATTACAGATGGCCTTATGGACCAGTGGCGTTAATCACACCATTCAATTTCCCATTAGAGATACCAGTTTTACAGCTTATGGGAGCTTTGTTTATGGGTAATAAACCTATCATGAAAGCTGCTAGCACTGTGTCTATTGTGGCAGAAGCATTTGTGAGATTATTACTTGATTGTGGAATGCCAAAAGACGATATGCTGTTAATTCATTGCAACGGCAAGATTATGGAGAAGATAGTAATAAATCCAGCGGTGCAGCTAGTTCAGTTTACTGGTAGTAGCGATGTAGCCCATCATTTAAAAGATGTAATTCCGGGAGAGATAAGATGGGAAGACGCTGGGTTTGATTGGAAGATATTGGGTCCAAATCCAATTATGAATATGTATAATTTTGTTGTTAATCAATGTGATGCGGATGCGTATAATGCTACTGGACAAAAGTGTAGCGCACAGAGCATATTGTTTATTCATGAAAATTGGTCACCAGAGCTTTTAGTAAGAGATATGGAAAAACTTGCTAAAAAAAGGAATTTGAAAGATCTAACTTTTGGGCCTGTGTTGACTTGGACTAATAAACAGATACAAGAACATATTGATTCGCTGTTAAAGATAGAAAATTCGGTGTTGCTTTTTGGCGGTAAACCAATTGTGGGAAAGCATAATATCCCAGAATGTTATGGATCGTATGAGCCAACAGCTGTTTTTGTTCCATTGAATAGACTTTTAGACAATTTTGATTTAGTTACAAGAGAAGTTTTTGGTCCATTTCAGGTAGTGACCAAATGGCAGAGCAAAGAAGATTTAGATACTATTTTAGAGGTAATGGAGAGAATGGGGAGTAGGTTGACAGCAGCAGTAGTTGATAACGAACCAGATTTTCAGATGTATGTTCTTGGCAGAACTACAAACGGAACAACTTATACTGGTATAAAAGCAAGAACGACTGGAGCTCCAGAATGGCATTGGTTTGGGCCAACAGGACCTCATAGCGCTGGAATTGGAACAGTAGAAGCAATTTTACTTGTCTATTCTCAGAATAGAACAATTATCAGAGACGCTAATTCCAACAAGTTTTAAGTGAGGAAATAAAGAAATAAGCACAGCTACGATTTTATTGTGGCTGTTTTTAATTAAATTAGATACCTTGGCTAAAATGAGATATGTGATATATTTATAAAGGTTCGTTAAAAATAAAAGAGCTTTTAAAAGTTAAAATACCTATTGATCCAAAAGGAATAGATGATGTTGATATGGGTTTGATGATAGTGGTAATTATGATGGTGTTGCTTGTCTATTTTATGTTCAGGAAAAAAACAAGTGCAGTTCCAATATAATAGGGGCTGTTTTTTTGCGCAATTTAATTTAAAGCGTATTTAGGTGGACAAATTTTGAGATTTGTTTTAATGTAATATATCAAAGTACATTGACATAAAAATAGGGAAAAATATAAAATGATTGAAAAAAAATGGAGAATAGGGACAAGAGCGCTTCATGGTAGTGGTAATAAGAATCATTCAAAGAATGCGCACATTATGCCTATTTATCAGACAGGAAGTTTTGAACAGACGGGAAGTCCAAAAGATTTACCAATTAATAAAGCGTATACAAGATTTACAAATCCGAATTTTGAGGCAGTAGAAGCAAAGATAGCTTCTTTAGAATGTGCTGAAGCAAGTCTTGTTTTTTCTTCTGGAATGGCGGCTATAAATACTGTAATCCAACGATTGGCTGCTTCTGGCGGACATGTAGTTTGCACTAAAACTTTATACGGTGGAACCTATTCGTTGTTTAAGGATATTTTACCAGAAATGGGCATAGAATTTTCTTTTGTGGACACAAGTAATCCTGAAAATGTAAGAATAGCAATGAGAGAGAATACACATGTTGTGTTCTTAGAGACACCTGCAAATCCGACATTGATTTTAGCTGACATAAAAGAGATTGCTAAGATTGCTGAAGCACACCGCGCCTATACAGTAGTTGATAATAGTTTTGCTAGTCCATATAATCAAAGACCGATTGAATTAGGAGCCGATCTTTCTATCCAAAGCGTCACAAAATATCTTAATGGGCATGGCGATTTAATAATGGGAGCTGTATCTGGAAGAAAACGATTGATTGATTCGTTGTTGTATTGGAGAAAAATAACAGGACCAACAACAACTCCAAATGATTGTTTTCTCGTTGAGCGCGGATTAAAGACTTTTGGAATAAGGTTAGAAAGGCAAAATAAAAATGCTTGGAATTTAGCACATTTTTTGGAAGAATTAGATATAGTAAAAAAAGTGCATTATCCTGGATTAAAGAGTAATCCGCAATATGAGCTTGCAAAAAAGCAAATGCGGACAGAACAAGGGAAGCCAGGTTTTGGCGGAATGGTTGTTTTTGAATTAGAAGGTGGAATGTCCGCTGCAAGACATATTGTAAAATACTTTGAAACACACGAAACAATAGTTTCAGTGTGTATGAGCTTAGGATATGCCGATACTTTACTTCAACATCCTGCCTCAATGACACATGCTGATGTTCCAGAAAAGGAAAGATTAGAGAATGGAATAACTAATGGTTTGCTGAGAGTTTCAGTAGGCGTTGAAGAATGGGAAGATATAGAAAAAGTCTTTGAAGACGCTTTTTATAATTTATCTAATTAGTAAAGTTATTTAGAAATAAGAAAGAAAGGAAAAGAAAAAAATGAGAGAAGTACCGAAAAGTGAACTTTTAGGGGATTTAGAAAAGCAGGTTAGGTGCGTAGCTAAAAAGATTGGTTTGCCAGATGATGTAGTGACAGCTCTTATGGCTCCAGATACTGTTTTGTGGTTTAATTTAACAGTTCCGTATAAGGGAGAAATGGTAACAAAGACAGCGATTAGAGTTCAACATACTCTTCCTTCCGGTGGAGGGTGTAGAGTTGCTGAGATAAAAAAGATACCAGAAGCTTTAGCTGAAACAGGATTTTTATCCTTTTTGATGTCGTTGAAACTTGGCGTTGCTGGTGAAGCTTTTGGTGGTGGAAAGGCGATACTTATTAGCGATCCAAAAAATACTCCACGAGATCTTTTAGATTTGTTATTTATAAGGTTTGGAGAGAAAATGGCTCCTTTTTTGATTGGTAGAGACAGGATAGCTCCTGATATGTATACTGATTATCGTGATATGGAAAAGTTTTTAGAGGGAGTAGGGAATATTTTAGGCAATGTTGAAAATAGTCAAATAAGGGCGCTTGCTACAGGAAAAAAAGTAGATGGCACATCCAAGGGTGGTATGCTTGGTAGAGATGAGTCAACAGGATGGGGAGTAGCATACGCTGCTAAATTAGCCTCAAAGATGATGAATTTTTCATTAAAAAATGCGACTGTAGTTATTCAGGGATTTGGAAAGGTTGGTATTCCTGCAGCTGAAAGAATGATAGAATGGGGATCCAATATAATTGCTGTGAGCGATTCAACTGGTGGGATTATAAATCGTTCTGGATTGGACATAGAAGAGTTAAAAAATTTCAAGAAAAGAACTGGGACAGTAGTTGGTTTTCCAATGGCTACATTTTTAACTAATGATAAATTGCTTGAGATAAAGTGTGATATATTAATGCCTTGCGCGACAGAGGGAAGAATAACAATAGAAAATGCACTCAGAATAAATACTAAAATCATAAGCGAAGGATCCAATATGGGCTTAACTGGAAAAGCAAAAAAGCTTATGTCTAATAATGGAATTATGATTTTAGACGGAATTCTTGCCAATCAAGCAGGTGTTGTTACAAGCATTTTGGAAGCCAAGCAAAACAAAGAAAATAAACTTTATACTTTTGAGGATGCGGTAAAAAATTTTGACGATAAGATAAGATATTCGTTTACAGAAACTTTAGTTAGAGCGGAAAAATATGGTATGGATATGCCAGACGCAACTCTTGCATGGGGGATTGAGCAGTTAATTAAAAGAAAATTTGGAGTAGCTATGGAAGAATTATGTAAGAGTGATTGTTAAAATAAAAAAATAAAGTGTTCCAAAAGGAGCGCTTTTTTATTTGACTTTGAAATAAAAAGTGATATTCTTATATGAGAATGTAAACTAATACATTTTGAAAAATAGTACTTTAATAATAAAAAAATAGGGAGAGATAAAATGATAGAAATAAATATAAATCAGGAAAGATGTAAGGGGTGCGACTTGTGTTTAAACCTATGTCCTAAAAAAGTATTTGAGGAAAGTGACGAAATAGGGAAACAAGGATTTAAGATTAGAAAGCCAATTAATTTTGAAGAATGTTCTAAGTGTGGATTGTGTCAATATTTTTGTCCAGAAGGGGCAATAGCTTTAGATGGTAAATTTTTGATTAGTGACTCTTGGGAAAAAGCGCAAAAATTAAAAGAGATTGCTATAAATCAAAATGTTTCTCGTGGAGGTTGGAAAACAATAAAAACTTATTTTCCGGGAAATCATTTTGTAAGTGGAAATATTGCTTGCGTTTGGGGAGCGATTGATGCTGGATGTAAAATGTTTGCTGGTTATCCTATAACTCCGGCAAATGAGCAATCTTTTGAAATGGAAAGATTGATGCCAAAGATTGGAGGTATTTTTATTCAGATGGAAAACGAGGATTCTTCCTTAGCTGTTCTTTGTGGGGCATCTTTATCTGGAGCTAAATCAATGACAGCAACATCTGGTCCAGGATTTTCAAGAATGTCTGAGAATTTAAGTTTTGCTTTAATTAATGAATTGCCAATGGTGATAGTTAATGTTCAAAGGACAGGACCAAGCACTGGTCGTCCAACGGGAACAGGTTCAGGAGAGATAAGAGAAGCGAGATGGAGCTCTCATGGAGGCACAGAGCATATTGTTCTTTATCCTTCTACTATTCAAGAGATTTATAATTCTACAGTAAAAGCATTTAATTTGTCAGAAGAATTTAGGGTTCCAGTTATTTTAATGTTGGAAGCGTCTAATGCACATCTTCAGGAAAATGTTGAAATTCCAGAAGAAATAAATGTTTTTGACAGAATTTATTTTCCAGGCGATCCAGTATTTGGTTTTGAAAAAAATAGCATAGTTTCAAGTATGCCAAAATATGGCGATGGCGAAATTTTGAAAGTGAGCGGTTTGACTCATAATCGTTGGGGAGTTCCCTGTCCAGATGATGCTCAAGTTCATGAAGAAATGGTTGAACATCAAAGAAGAAAAATTATTTGTAGCGCAGATTATCTTACTGATATTGACGAGTATTTACTTGAAGACGCTGAGATTATGATTGTTGCTTGTGGGCACACAACGCGTTCAATAAAATGGGCGATTGATAGAGCAAGAGAAAAAGGAATAAAAGTTGGAATGTTTAAGTTAAATATTTTGTATCCATTTCCAGAGAAAAAGATTGAAAAATGGAGCAAGCAAGCAAAATGCGTTTTAGTTCCAGAAATGAATCAAGGACAGTTGTTCTATATAGTTAGGGAATCTTCTTGTTCTCCTGTAATTTCTTTACCTCAACCAGATGGTGAAAATATTGATCCAAGAAGGATTTTAAAATTCTTAGAACGAGATTTAACAAAGTATTATCGGCAATCGTTGCCGATGTGTTTTCCTACTTTTTACAATCCTTTAGAATGGCAAAAAGAAAAAGAGGAAAAAGAGGAAAAAGTTTTTACTCCTGATACTATATTTTGTCCTGGCTGTGGTTTGGGTATTTTAAGAAATTGTCTATTAGAAGCTATTGATGAGGCAAATATTGATTTCAAAAAAATTGTTGCTGTGTCGGGAATTGGATGCACTTCTCGTTTGCCAAATCATTTACCTTTTGATTCCGCTAATACAACACACGGTTATCCAATGCCTTTTGCAACAGGAGTAAAATTAGTTAATCCAGATTCGCAAGTAATAGTGATAAGTGGTGATGGCGATTCATTTTCTATAGGAGCTGGACAAATGTTGCATGGGATTAAGAGAGATATGCCAATGGTAGTGATATGTGTTAACAATTCTAATTTTGGAATGACTGGTGGGCAAGTAGCTCCAACAACTCCGTTAGGGGCTAAGACATCAACAACGCCTTTTGGTAGTAGAAGTAAGCCTTTTGATTTAATAGGATTGGCTTTAGCTTCCAATGTTAAGTTTGCGGCAAGGTGTCTTATAAGTAAGCCAGTGATGTTGAAAAAAGTTTTAAAACAAGCAATGAATACTGATGGATTGGCTTTTATTGAAGTGATTTCGCCTTGTTTAACTTATTATGGAAAAAGAAATAAGCTTGGCACACCTTCGCAGACATACGACAGATTAGATCAATCGTATATTTCCAAGACAAAAGCAAAGAAACTCTCTTATGAGGAGATGAAAGAAAAGTTTGAAACAGGATTTCCTTTTAGAAAAAATGATGTGGAAATAGTTGATCAAGAACTTCTTCATCTTATTTATGGCAAGTTTTCTAGCTTACCAGAATATATGAGTTTTGTTCCAAATAAACAGAAAAAACAGAATTTTTCAGGAGAAGAAAAATGAGAAAGGAAATGATTGGAACTGGCTTTGGAGGGCAAGGCATTCAGTTAATGATAAAGATATTCGCTTCAAGTTTATACAATAAAGGATATTTAGCAACTTTCAAATCAGACTATGGACCTGCTGTTAGAGGTGGAAAATCGTCAGCATATATAGTTATTAAAGAATTTGCGGATGATTGGCCAGAGATAATGGAAGCAGATGTTTTAATAGCTCTTTCTCAACAAGGTTTTGATTTTTGGATTAAGGAGATCAAACAAGATGCAATTGTTTTTTATGATCCTGCTACAGTAAAACTTGGACAAAAAGATGGAAGAAAATATTACGCTGTTTTTGCTTCGGAAATCGCTAATGATTTAGAAGATAAAAGAGCTGTGAATATGGCGATGCTTGGCGGAGTAGTAAAGATAACAAAAATGATCGTATTAGACGATATTATTGAAGCGCTAAAACAAACAAGGAAATTTTCAGAAACAAATCAAAAAGCATTAGAGCAAGGATACGACAGAGTAGAGAGAAAAACAAATTAAAAATAAAAAGATTAATAAAAAAAGGACTCATTTTGAGTCCCTTTTATTTTTGCAATTTATTTATCTAAATCTTTTCATATAATGGCATTCAATGAATTTTTTTAATTTGACAAATTAGGGGGGGGCACGATAGGGTTAATTTCGTGGGACTTTAAAAATAAAATATAGATTGAATACGCAAGATATTTGTTGAAAAGGTTTCGCGAATAGGAGGTGAAATAAAAAAATGAATGGAAAGAAAATATTTGCGATAGTGATAGTTGGAATAATGATGTTAGCAATGAGTGCGGTTATAATGCCAGTTTCAGCAATAGAGCCACCAGCTCCAGCAAACGAATACATTCAAGATGTTTTAGTTGGCAATTCAGGTAATCCACTTGATTATGACAGTGGCGGTGTTCGTATATTGTTAACTCATGACGGAGACAGCATTGGAATGTGGTGGGATGGCGCGTGGGCGTTGTCTTATTGGACGATTGATTCGTGGGAAAGCCAGACAGGAGAATCATGGCCATATCAATGGCGATCTAGAGAAACAGTAGCAATAGAAATTTTGGCACAT
>JAUVKU010000029.1 GCA_030596105.1 bacterium | reverse complement strand
AACAGCAAAATCTTTTTGATCTGGCGTTTCCCATTCCAACATATTCAAACCGCAGGGCCGTTCCATATCAAAAGGCTCAAACAAAACCACATCCTCAATTCTTTCTTTTGGTATATTCGCCAATGTATCTTCAATCAAATCGCCATGCGGATCAATCACACCAACACCTCGCCCTTGCTCAATATCTTGACGAATCATTTCTCTTAAAAAAGCTGATTTACCTGTCCCCGTCTGTCCAACAATATAAAAATGCCGACGCCTATCATTCGCAGTAGCAAAATAAACATTTTTCTTTTCTCCGCGGAAAAGAGACTCGCCCAACAAACTCAAACCTGTTTCTGGAAGTTCAATAGGTGGCGCAACTTCTCTTGTTTTTGTCCACTTAATACGCGGGCTCTCAATGTTTGGCAAAGGAAAATGATAAATGCTCGTCAATTCTTCTAAATTCAATATATTCTTCTGTTTTTTATTAAAATTACGAAAACTTAAATTGTAAATAAATTGCTTTAATTCTCCTACGCTTTTAATTCTTATAAAATCAAAACCATTAAAATTAGACAAAAATTGCGAAAAACTAGCTTCTAAATTGCCTAATATCTCCTCAGAACGATGCCTTTCTTGTCCAACGCCAACCAAACGAATATTTACCTCAAAAGCTGGTTTTTGAATTTTTGTTTTAATCGCCTCTATTGTAGTTTCATCTACTCTTTTTTCTTTTGGTTTTTGCAAAACTTCTTTCTTGTCTTCTGTTTGAAGAGAAATCGTATCAGAGATAAACATAACGAGCTTTAAAAAAATACTTTCATGTACCCTATTTACAGCCCCTTCAAGGCTCTTTCCATCCGCAATCTCAAGAAGAACTTTTTGTCCAGTTTCTTTTAAATCAAAAGGGGTTGGTTTTAAAACTATTTGAATAACTGCTCCCTCCTCTGCGCTAATTTTACTTAAAGAATTGGTAATAGACGACAGCGGATCTCCTTCTAAATTTTTATAAGTATTAATTGGAAAATATATTTCTTTTTTCAATTTCAAATAAGAAGCTACTATTTCTCCGTCTGGTTCAAACACAGTATAATCTTGTGGTACTTTTTCTAAAACAGCCCCAGGATAAACTCCTTGAATATATTTTTCCAATGACTGCTCTATTGCGGATGGAACCGCAATATAAAAAGAGATATCACCGCCCCCTACCTCTGAAGCAATCTCTAAAACAACTCTTGGCGGACTATAAAACAACCCTTTAAATAATTTTGGTTTTTCCAAATACAAAAAATTAGAATAAACCTGCTCCATCATTCCAATCACTGACTTTATGTCTTGCTTTTCTTCTTTTTTCTCATATTTCGGCATTTTAATTAAAAACAAAACCATATCCAATGATTTTGTTAAATTATTAAATTTTCTCTTTTTGGCAAGAAAAAACCCAACAACGCCCAGAACTATTACTAATAAGACTGATAAAAAATAAAAATAAATCATTATTATTTCTCTGAAAATTTTTTAAAAAATCCCTCCCTCGCCAAAGCATCATGAAATAAATCTAATAAATATGGATTATTCATTTTTCTCGCAACCTCTACCGCATACACCACGCCATTTGATTGCGTCAAATCTAAAAGATGCTGAATCTTGCCCTGAACGCTTTGCTTCTTTATTTGTTCAGATTCTTTTTTTGCTTGAACTTTCATTTCTGGAGCAAGCCGAGTCTTTTCTACTTCTTTTTTTAATTCTATTTTCTCTTTTCTTTGATCTTCGGTTAATTCTATTTTTTCAAATTCTCCCTTGCTTTTCTCTACGCTTTCACGAGATAAAGGTTTTTCTATATATTCTTTTTCAGATTCTTTTCCAATATTTTTTTCAAATTCTGCCATTTTTTTATAATGAACTTGTTGTTAATTAAACAACAAATCTAATTATTTTTAATAAAATTCTTTTTAAGCTCCTTTTTTTGCTTTTCTATTTCATCCATATCTTCATCTGAGATATCATTTATTTCCACCAATAAATCATCAACTAATATTCCTACCTCATCTTCTCCTAAAATTATACCCTCTGGAACAATTTTCTTACTATTTTCTATTATAACGCTCCGCCAAACTTTTAACTTTTCTTCTTCCAATCCCTCTATGTCCTTTTGAACGCCCTCTTCAATCTCAAAACCAGAAGGATTTTTTTCAACGCCAAATCTTTTTAATAAGCCCCTTGCATCTTCAGCTTCTTCAGAAAGAACTTCTTTTTCTGTTATCCATTGAAAACCCCCTTTTTTTAAAACATCCCCTTCAAACTCAAGAAATTCTTTTTTCTCTTGACCTAGTCGTTCTTCTAATCTCTTACCTAAAAGATGTGGCAAAAAAAATTTTATCTGTTGTTTCTTTTTTTTAGGATCAACCTCTTCTTTAATACCTTTAATTATATGAAAAAAATTACTTTTTTCATGTTTAGAAAGCGATTTCTCGCAAAAAGAAGCTTCTCTTTCTTGACTGTTAGATTCTTCAAGTCCTTTTTTAATTTTTGGTTCAAATTCTAATCTTTCTTTCATAATAAATTATATTGAAAAATACGTTAAAATTTCCTTTAATATTTAATTATTTTATCACAATATAGCGTTAGAATCAATCACGGCATATTATTTTGCTAAAAGCTGAAGTAAAACAAAAAAAACATAAATCCCTAAAAGAAATACCGCCTCTTTTCTGCTAATTTCCTTGCCAGTCCGAGAAAAAATATAAAAAAATAATACAGATATTACCATAAAAATAATCCCATAAGTATAAATAGATATATCTGGTATCTTTAATGGACAAATTAAAAAAGTTACTCCTAAAACCAAGGTAGAATTTGCCACTACTGATCCTGTCAAATTTCCCAATACCAAATCCTTGCGTCCAACAAGAATAGATTTTATTCCAAAAACTATTTCAGGCAAATTAGTTCCAACTGCAATAACAAGCGCTCCAACCACCATCAACGGCAAACCCATTAAACTTGCCAAAAAAGTAGTTGACCAAACTATCCCCTCTGCTGATAGCAACAAAAAAACTATTCCAATAGAAAGTATTCCTAAGTCTTTTAAAAAGATTTTGAAGCCAACCCATTCTCCAGTTGTCCCATTCTCAAAAACCTTGGTAAACCTTTCTTCCTGCAAAATAAGACGATGGAGATAGAACACTAAAGCAAGCAACAAAACAACTCCATCCACTCTTGAAATCACACCGTCTAACATTAAAAGAATTGGTAAAAGCGCGATAACAGCCGTGTAAATTGAATTTCTACGCAAAGCAACTGTTTCTGTTTTTAAACCACGAGCGATTAAAGCAACTGTTCCCATTATTAGCGTCAAATTGATAATATTTGAACCAATCACGTTACCAAAAGAAAGTTCAGGATACCCATGAAGAGCCGAACTAATTCCAACAAAAAGCTCTGGAACTGAAGTAGCAAAAGCCATCAATATAAACGCCACAACAAACTCGCTCCACTGTAAAAATTTAGCTATCCTTGTCAATACGCCGACAAGCAAAGTTCCAGAACGAATTAAAATTAAACAAGAAACAATGAAAATAATAATGTGTAAAATCATACTTGCTTTCTAATTATAAAATAATATTTAGTCAGCTCAATCAATGCCAAATTTATCATACCCAATCCAATAAGAATCATCCAGTCGGAAAACCCTAGCGGAACTGTTTTGAGCAAAGATTGAAGCGGTGGAAAATAGAGCGCCGCAAAAAGAGCAAAAAATCCAGAAGCCCAAGCAAAAACCAAAAATTTATTAGAAAATAGATTTATATGCCAAAGATTGCGCCTTAAACTCTTGCAAGAAAAAACATAAAAAAGAGAATCTATGGTCAATGCCGCAAAAATCATTGTCTGAATATGCCTAATCTCATAATCGTTTTGTAAAAGCCAAAAAAACAAGCCAAGAAGTACTAAATCAGTTAAAAACCCGATAATAAGTATGATTACTTTCATCTCGCGCGTTAAAAGTGAAACATCTTTTCCTTGTGGCTTTCTTGACATTAGATCCTTTTCTTTTGGCTCAAAAGCCAAAGCAATACTAGGAAGTCCATCCTCAATTAAATTCACCCACAAAATTTGGACTGCTAATATTGGCAAAGGAAGCCCTAAAAACAAACTAACTCCAATTAAAATTACCTCTGTAAAACTATCTGAAAGCAAATATGTTATAACTTTTCTAATATTATCAATAATAGCCCTTCCCTCTTCCACTGCTGAAACAATAACATTAAAAGAATCCGTCAAAAGAATTAGATCAGAAACATCCTTCGCCACTTCAGTGCCAGAACCAATAGCAACCCCGATATCAGCTTTTTTCAAAGCAGGTGCATCATTTATGCCATCACCAGTCATAGCTACAACCTCTCCTCTTTTTTGCCATGCTGCGATTATTCTCATCTTGTGCTTTGGTTCTACTCTTGCGTAAACTTGAATATCTTTAACTCTCTTATCAAAATCATCATCAGAAAGATTATCCAAATCCTTACCCTCTAAAATATCTTTTTCTTTTATTTTAAACCCAATTTCTTCGGCCACAGCTTTAGCTGTGAGCTTATGATCGCCTGTTACAATAATCGGTTTCATACCAGCCTCACAACAAATTTTAATAGCGCTTTTAACTCCTTTTTTGAGCGGATCTCTTAAAGCAATAAAACCCGCAAAAACCAAATCTTCTACTTCTTTTTCTAAATTTTGATTTTTATAATTCTGAACATCTCTATAGCCCACAGCAACAACCCTCATTCCCTTTCCAGTAAGCCCTTTTAATTTCAATTCTAATTGTTTTAAGTTCTCTTTACTTAATTTCTCTGTTCCACCATTTATTCGGGCATAACCAGATAAAGCTAAAATCTTTTCAGGAGCCCCAGAAACATACAATATCTTAGAATTTCCTTTTGCTTGATATAACTTGGCAATATATTTATTTATTGGACTAAAAGGAATTTCATCTATTATCGGCATTTCTTTCTCTATCTCTTTTTTGTTTATTCCGGCTTCTATGCCCGCTACAAGCAATGCTTTACCTGTTGGATCACCCCTCACTATCCATTTTTTCATCACCTCATCAGGATTTTCAATAAACGCATCGCTACAGAAAGAAGCGATTTTCAAAGCCATCATAGAAGAAGAATTTTCTTTATCATTATATTTTATGCCAAAAATCTGATAGGGATTGGCGATTTCACTCACCCTCATTTTCCCCTCAGTAAGCGTAGCTGTTTTGTCCGTGCAAATAATACTTGTGCTACCAAGAGTTTCAGCTGAAACTAATTTTCTTACCAACCCTTTTCGTTTCAAAATTCTTGTCATTCCAAGAGCTAAAATCACAGTCATTGCAACAGGCAACCCCTCTGGAATAGCCGCAACTGCGACTGCCACTGCCACCTCAAACATTTCTATAATTCCTCCACCAGTTAAAACTCCTTCAATAAAAATTCCAACACAAAAAATTCCAATAATCATTCCAACTACTTTACTAAGATGGGTTATTTTTTTCTGAAGCGGAGTTTTTTCTTCTTCTGTTTCTTTCACCATTTTTGCAACATTGCCTATTTCTGTTTTAATCCCTATTTCAACAACCACTGCTTTAGCTTTTCCATCTTCAACAAGGGTTCCCATATACACCATATTATCCCTATCGGCTAAAGGCGTTTCTGAATCTAAAACATCTATATGTTTTTTAGCTGGCAACCATTCTCCAGTTAAACTCATTTCATTGATTTTTAAATTATGAACCTCGATTAATCTCGCGTCAGCTGGCACCTTATCTCCAGCATTTAAAATAAAAATGTCGCCAACCACAAGCTCTGACGAATCAATAATCTTTTCATTTCCATCTCTTATTACACGAGCGCTATATTTCACCATCTTTTTGAGTTGTCTTAAGGCATTTGTTGCCTTATTCTCTTGAAAATACCCGACAACCGTATTCAAAAAAACAGCGCCAAAAATAACAACGCTATCTGTGTATTCCTTAAAAATTAAAGTTAAAATTCCGGCAAATATTAAAATATATATTAAAGGGCTTTTAACTTGATGCCAAAGTATATCAAATTTTGACAACATCTTTTCTTCTGGCAACCGATTAAATCCAAATTTTTTCTGTTGATTTTTCGCTTTTTGCGTATCTAAACCACACTCAAAATTTGAACCATTTTTTTTCACCGCTTGCTCCCATTTTAAATTATGCCACAAAATATTCTCCATTATTTTATACATTAGAAGGCGCTATCTTTTTTCTTCTTTTCCTTTATTGCTTGTTTCTATTCTTTTATTATATCTAAATTATCCCCTTAAAACAACCACAAATAATTAAAAATTAAACTTCCAATTATTGCGCTAATTAACAATTAGCCATAAATTAATCCTTTTTTCATAAGTTCTTTTCTTATATTTGAGTAATTGGGAATTGTTTGAGCAACTAAATTCCAAAATTTATATGAATGATTAAGTTCCTTCAAATGACACAATTCGTGAACAATAACATAATCAGCAATATTCTCTGGAAGCAACAATATCTTATAATTAAAATTAAGATTTCCCTTACTTGAACAACTTCCCCACCTTGTTCTTTGATTCTTAACGCTTATATTATTAAATTTAAAATTATAAAATTTGTTATAATACGCAACTTTCTCGTTCGCAAATTTCAACGCGTCAACTTTGCGTTTTAAATAATCTCCTTTATTGTTTTTGAAAAACTCTGACACCTTAAACTGCTTAAAATATTCTATTTTAGAAACAATCCAATCAGCTTTTTCAATAATAAATTTTTCAATAACAGCGTCGCTCATACCACGCGGTTTTGTAACAACAAAACTGCTGTCGCAATAAACAGCCAAACGCGCCCTCCTCGCTCTCTTACTATCCCTCAACTCATACGCAACCTCTTTATTTTTAAGATTTATTATTCTTTTCTCCATAAAATAAACTCTTCTTATATATATCATTCAACAATCTTATTATATCTTTTTTCTTATCTTAAAACAAAAAAACGGATCATAAAACCCGTTTTTGCAAAAACAACTAATTATAAAATTTTACTTAAAAAAATTATACTTTAATTTCTTCTTAACTTTTGCAAAATTCTTCAAAATTTTCGTTAAATTATGCACTTTTTTGCGTTTTTTGACCACCCGAATTTTGCACCATAGTATCCATCTAAATTGAATATCTTACACATCTACTTACTATTTTTGAAAATTTAAGAATCTGTCTGATGTCCATTTGATTACTTTTTAATAAACTATTTCAACTTAGATTCAATAATAGTTTCTATCTGCTTTTTGGTTTTAATAATTTGAGGCGAGATTTTCTTGAAAAAATAAATATGTTTTTCTTTTTGCAAAAACAAAGGCACAAAGTGCAAAGCTAAATGAACCAAAAACATAAAAAGCGCTATAAAAAACAGAAAAGGCAAGGTTTGATAAATTTTAGTTGCCACTAAACTAATCATAAACAACAAATGCATTGCCGTTAGAATGCCAAAAGAAAGAATATCAAAACGCCATTGAATAATATTTTTGGATTTCAACACCTTATAAGCCATAATATTAATCATCTCTATAACAACAATAATCAAAATAACCATTTTCCAAAACTGAACTTGAGGGTCATAAATAACAGCAACATCGTTTCTGAAGCACAAATTGAAAAAGTGAGACCAATCGTTAAAATGATTAATCTGAAAAGGAATCATAGATAATATTAAAAAAAGAGTTAATTCAAGACGCAAAAGACCATAAGCAATTAGAGGACTAAAAAATTGGAGTATTTTAGTCAAAAATCTTTTAGGATTAAGCGTGCGGATGAAACGAATAATAAAGGAAAAAGTGAAAACAATAGCCATCCAGCCAAATAAATTTTCAAAAGGCACGCCATACCATTCTTGATTAAGAGGAATTTGCCAATGCCAGAAATCTAACCGAATAGCTGCCGCGTCCATAGATAAATCCAAAACCAAAGCGGTAAAAGCGTCAAAAACAGGTTTAATTTTCCAAGAAATCTCATATTGGTCTGACAAGAGCATAGCGCTATAAATAATTATTGCCCAACCCATACCTATTACTATAGGCACATCAAAAATTCTAAATAGAAATTGGTCGCTGTAATAATAAGTGTGATAAGAATAAATCATAGCGGTTTCCAATAATAAACCAAAAACCAAAGCAGATAAAAGCTCAAAAATGGTTTGCCTATTTTTTTGATAAACAGCTCTTGAAAAAATAAGCAGAAAACCTACTACGCCTAAAATTTCAAAAACGAGAAAAAAATTTAATTGCATTGTTTTCTAATTTTATATATGCGGTAATACGGAACAGCAAACCAAAACGCAAAATAGATTGCTAATAAAGTTTGCATTACTGTTCCCTCCGAATAATATTTAATTGCTGTCCCAAGACATATCAATTATTGGAATCCAAAAATATAATTTAATCCAATCTTTAATTCTCAACATTCTAAAATAATTTTTCAAAAAATTATACATTTTACTTAAAAAAATTATACTTTATTTTTTCTTTAGCTTCTACAATCTTTTGAACATATTTTTCCCTATAAACACCAAATAATTTCAATAAATTTTTAACAAAAACACTATCTAAAAATTCATCTAATTTATGTGTTTTTTCCATTACTGCTAATACTCCCAAAGTAAGCAATCCATATATTATTGGAATAGAAAACGAAAATCCACCTTTATAAGCATAGCTACCCTTGCTAATAAGAATGATTTCAAATATTAAATCTGTTATAGATGCTAATATCGCTAAAACCAAAGAAGCGTCTTTATTTTCGTCTGACATATTAGACACAGCCCATAATCCAACCATTATCGCAAATGGCAAAAGACTAGATGTAGAATCCTGATACAGCTCCCTAACATACATTAAAAATGTAATTAAAATTAAAACATAAAAAATAGCATTTGCCTTTACTGGAATTTTAATTTTGTTGATATTCAAAAAAATAAATCTTATGATAACTCCTCCAGAAAAAAACAAAAAAACCAACTCTATTGGGATTAAATTAAAAATAAAATAAACAGACTCATCGTAAATCCAATGACCCGTGCTTGTCCCCAAATACTCAACAATAAAATCCACAAACGCCACCAATAAACCTATTACACAATACTTGCTAATCTCCCTAAAATCTTTTTTTCTGAAAGACGAAAACATTGCCATTGCCGTTAAAGCTATTGCGAACAATGTCAATATAGTTAAATATCCCAACATAAAATTATTTTTTAATTAAATTATAAATACTAACCGTTTCATTATATCTTGTTTCTTGATTTAAAACAACAAAAAAATTTTTTACAAAAATAAAACAAAAACAAAAACTCCGAAGCATCGCCTCGGAATTTTTTCTTGGCGGGGGTGGAGGGAGTCGAACCCCCAGTCCTGGTTTTGGAAACCAGTGGTTTGCCATTAACCGACACCCCCATAAAAACAGGGCGAACTATCTTAATTTTCTGTCAGTTAAAAAACGCCCCTCTGTTTTTAAACTCTA
>JAUVKU010000028.1 GCA_030596105.1 bacterium | reverse complement strand
AAAGGCATACGGGTTTAAAGATAGCAATAGCGATACTGGAAATAAGTTATATTTTTTAGACGATAGTGGCAAGATGGTTGCCGTGGTTTATAAGGGCATGTCTTCAATGGAAAAAGGAGTTAATATTTTGTTTTCGCATATTGATTCGCCTTGTTTGCATCTGAAGCAAATTCCTATTAGAGAAGATTCAAATTCTAGCACAGTGGTGTTTAAAACTCATTACTATGGAGGAATAAAAAAATATCAGTGGGTATCAAGACCATTGGCCATTGTTGGTGTTGTATCAAAGGCAAACGGAGAAATAATAGATGTATCAATAGGATTAGACAAGGAAGATCCCGTATTTGTTATTCCAGATTTGCTTCCGCATTTGTCTCGTAAAGTGCAGGGGGATAAAAAAATTGCTGACGCTATTCCTGGAGAAAGATTAAATGCATTGGTTGGAAGCATTCCGATTGATGATAAAAGATTAAAACAGAAAATAAAATTGAATGTTTTAGGTTTTTTATATACAGAGTATGGCATAACTGAAGAGGATTTCATAAGCGCTGAATTAATGTTGGTTCCAGCTGATGATGTCAGGGATGTTGGTTTTGATCGCAGCATGACAATGGGTTATGGACACGATGATAAGTCTTGCGCTTATGCAAGTCTGAGAGCAGTGTGTGATTTAAAAGAGATGCCTGATAGGACGAGCGTTATATTTTTCTTTGATAAAGAGGAAATTGGAAGCGAGGGTGATACATCTGCTAACTCTAATTTCGTGGAGTATGTACTAGCCGTATTACAGGACAATGGCGATTCAGTGAGCATCAAACAAAATTTGAATATGTTAAGGAGCTCTAGGTTTATTTCAGCGGATGTTGGAGCAGGAGTAAATCCGAATTGGCCTGAACCTCACGATATGATCAATGCGGCTAAGATTGGTTATGGAGTTTGTGTAACAAAGTTTACTGGGAGTGGTGGCAAATATATGGCGAATGATGCGTCTGCTGAGACAGTGGGACTAGTAAGACAAATTTTAAACAAGGAAGATATTCGTTGGCAATATGAGGAACTTGGAAAAGTAGACGAAGGTGGCGGTGGAACAATGGCAATGCTTTTTTCAAAGAGAGGAATGAAAGGATTGGATGTTGGGCTTGCTGTGCTTTCTATGCACGCGCCATCTGAAATAATCAGTAAGGTAGATCATTACGAATTATATAGATTTTATAGAGCATTTCTCGTAGAGGAATAAGTAAAAATAAGAGCCAATGGCTCTTTTCTTTTTGCTTAAATTTAGTTAAGATAAATAATATATGTGTAGGAAAATTTTGAAGAATTTTTGAGATATGGATTTTTTAAAGCAAGAAAAAAAGATATTAAAATTTTGGAAAGAGAACGAAATTTTTAAAGAGTCAATAAGTCAGCGCAAAAATGCTCCTAATTTTGTGTTTTTTGAGGGTCCGCCGACTGCTAATGCTCCAGCAGGAATTCATCATTTATTGGCGCGTGTATTTAAGGATGTAATTTGTCGTTATAAAACAATGTCAGGGTTTAAGGTTTTGCGAAAAGCTGGATGGGACACGCATGGCTTGCCAGTTGAAATACAAATTGAAAAGAAATTAGGATTAAAGTCTAAAAAAGACATTGAGAAATATGGCATAGCAAAGTTCAATAAGCAATGTAGGCATTCTGTTTGGTTGTATAAGCAGGATTGGGAAAAATTAACCGAAAGAATGGGTTATTGGCTTGATATGAAAAATCCATACATTACTTATGAGAATAATTATATTGAAAGTGTTTGGTGGGTATTAAAGCAAATTTGGGACAAGGGGTTATTTTATCAAGGTTATAGAGTTTCGCCTTATTGCCCAAGATGTGGAACAACTTTGTCTTCGCATGAGGTTGCTCAAGGATATAAGAAAGTTAAAGAAAAATCAATTTATGTAAAATTTTCTGTTAAAGGACAGAAAGATACTTATTTTTTGGTATGGACTACAACACCATGGACATTGCCTGGAAATGTTGCTATTGCTATAAATCCCAATTTTATTTATACCAAAGTGAAAGTAGATAAAGAGTATTTTATTTTAGCCAAGGATAGGATGGAATATTGTGGTATAGACGGAAAGATTATAGAAGAAATTAAAGGGAAAGATTTGCTTAATTTGAAATACGAGGCAATGTATTCAGATGAAAGTGAGAATAAAAAAGTAGAGAATATATATAAAATAATTTCAGGCGACTTCGTTTCTTTAGATGAAGGTTCTGGTTTGGTTCATATCGCTCCAGCATTTGGAGAAGATGATATGAGGGTTGCCAAGGAAAATAATTTGCTAGTGTTAGTAACTGTTGACGAGAATGGAAAGATGATTGCGCCTAACAAGCAATGGGATAAGATGTTTGTTAAAAAAGCAGATTCATATATTGTAGAAGATTTAAGAAGCAGAGGCATTTTTTATAAAGAGGAAATGTATGAGCATGATTATCCGTTTTGTTGGAGGTGCAAAACTCCTTTGCTTTATTATGCGAAAATGTCATGGTTTATCCAAACCACAAAAGTTAAAGAAAAATTAATTAAAAATAATCAAAAAATTAATTGGCATCCATCTCATTTAAAAGATGGGAGATTTGGGGAGTGGTTAAGAGAGTTAAAGGATTGGGCTGTTTCCAGAGAAAGATTTTGGGGGACGCCTTTGCCTGTGTGGAAATGCGAAAAGTGCGAAAATTATGAAGTTATTGGAGGCAAAAAAGATTTATTGAAACAAAAATTTACAACCAATAAATATTTTATTTTACGACATGGTCATTCTTGTCGTCAGATGAAACAAATAATTGTTTGTTGGCCAGAAAAAATTAAATGTCTTTTAACTAAAAAAGGAGAAACGCAAATTAAAAAAGCCGCAATAGAGTTGGCTAAGAAAAAAATAGATATTATTTATTGTTCGGACCTTTTAAGGACGAAACAAACAGCGGAAATAGTTGCCAAGAAACTTGGTATTAGCATAAAAACAGATCCGAGATTAAGAGAGATTAATTTGGGAATTTATAATGGGTTGCCTTCCTCAGAATTTTTTAAAGATTTTCCAAGAGGCAGAATTGAGCTTTTTCATAAAAGGCCCCCAAAAGGAGAAACATGGACGGATTGCAAAGAAAGAGTGTTTAATTTTATGAAAGAAATTGACAAGAAGCATAAAAATAAAACTGTTTTAATTGTTAGTCATGGAGATCCTTTGTGGCTTTTGGAGGGTATGATGAAAGGATTAAGCACGGGGGAACTTTTAGAGGAAAAAAATAAACAGGCGTATGTTAAACCCGGAGAATGGAGAAGTATTGATTTCAGAAATTTTTCATACAACGAAAAAGCTGAAATAGATTTTCATCGTCCTTTTGTTGATGATGTAAGATTTAAATGCGTTAAATGTGGGGGTACAATGAAGAGGGTTTTAGATGTGATGGATTGCTGGTTTGATTCTGGCTCAATGCCGTTTGCGCAACAGCATTATCCATTTGAAAACAAGAAACTTATTGATAAAAAAGAACAATTTCCAGCTGATTATATTGCTGAGGCAGTTGATCAGACGAGGGGCTGGTTTTACACTCTTTTGGCAATATCCACTCTTTTGGGTTTTAAATCTCCATATAAAAATGTTGTTTCAGTTGGTCATGTTTTGGATCAAAAAGGAGAGAAAATGTCAAAATCAAAAGGTAATATTGTTGATCCATGGTTAATGTTGGAAAAATATGGAGCTGACGCTAACCGCTGGTTTTTTTATACAGTAAACCAACCGGGCGATTCAAAGATGTTTGATGAGAAAAGTGTTGGTCAAGCGCTTAGAAAAAACATAATGACACTCTTGAATGTATATACTTTTTTTGAAACTTATACTTCAAAAAAAGGAGTTTCAAGTTTTTTAACATCAGACAAGGTGAAATCCAAAAATGTTTTAGATAGGTGGATTATTTCTAAATTAAACCGTTTGATTATGGGTATGACTAAAAAATTGAATGAATATGATATTGTTTTAGCTGCTAGGGATTTAGAAGCTTTTATTATAAATGATTTGTCTTTATGGTATATAAGACGATCGCGCAAGAGATTCCAAAAGCCAGAGACAGAAGAAGAATTTAATGAAGCATCTAATATTTTGGGTTTTGTTTTACTTAATTTAAGCAAGGTAAGCGCCCCGTTTATTCCATTTTTAAGCGAGGAGATATATCAAGGGATTATGAGTGATAGCAAAATAAAAAATAAGATAGCATCGGTTCATTTAGAAGATTGGCCAAAATCAGATAAGAAGTTGATAAACGATAAGTTGGAAGAAAAAATGGTAATAGTTCGTGATATTGTTGCTCAAGGTTTAGCGTACAGGGCAAAAGCTATGATAAAAGTTCGTCAACCGTTACAATCCGCGAAAATAAAAGATAATTCTTTATTGAAATTAAAAACAGATAAAGGGTTGATAAATTTAATAAAAGACGAGCTTAATGTAAAAGAAATTATTTTTGATTCCAATACAAAAATATTAGTTGAATTGGATACGAAAATAACACAATCATTAAAAGAAGAGGGGGTTGCGCGCGAAGTTTTGCGTTATATTCAAGATATGAGGAAAAAGGCTGGTTATAAACCAAGACATAAAATTTCAGTGGCATACTCGGGATCTGACGAAATACAGAATATTTTAGAGCGTAATGCGGATTTTATTTTGAAAGAGACTAGGGCGCAAGATTTTTTAGTGGGCAATGCTTCCAGAAAAGTTTTTGATATTGAAAAAGAAATAGAAATAAATACACAAAAATTGTGGCTTGGAATTAAAAAAATTTAAAAAATATGAAAAAAATTATTCTTTTAATAATTATTTTAGCAATGGTTGCCGGTATAGTTGGTCTTTGGTATTCTCAAAAAAATACTTATTCAAGGGAGGTAATAAAATTAGAAATTTTAGGACCAGCAGAAGTAGATGTGGGAGCTGAAATTGAGTATGTCGTAAAATATAAAAATAATGGAAATATTAGAGTGGAAGATTTGGAGCTTATTTTTGAATATCCAGAATATTCTATTGTTCCAGAAGGAAAATCGTTAAGGCAAACGCTTGGCAAGGATGAATTAGGTGATGCAATCTATCCTGGAGAGGAGCGAGTTTTTTATTTCAAAGCATGGCTCATTGGTGAAGAAGATGAAAGCAAAGAAGCTAAGGTATGGTTAAGCTATCGTCCAAAAGATTTAAAAGCGCGTTATGAGTCAGATACTGTTTTGACAACAATTATAAAAAAAGTTCCATTAGTTTTTGAATTTGATATTTCTACCAAGGTTGGATCTGAAAAAAACTTCGTGTTTCGGCTTAATTATTTTTCCAATATTGAATATTTGCTTTCTGATTTAAGATGTATATTAGAGCATCCTTCGGGATTTGAAGTTGTTAAGGCAACGCCTTTACCAATGTTTATCGGGGAAGAAGGAAAAACTGAATGGGGAATTGCTTCTTTGAATCAGTCTGACGGAGGAAGATTTGAAATTACTGGTAAGTTTAAGGCTGACGTTGGAGAAGAAAAAATTTTTAAAGCCAAGCTTGGCGTATGGCGTAATGGCGAATTTATTTTATTGAAAGAAGCTACAAAAGTTGTGAGTATTGCTGATCCGTCTCTTTACATATATCAACAGATTAACGGGAGTCCTAAATATATTTCTAATGTCGGAGATTTATTGCATTATGAGATTTTCTTTAAAAATATAGGAAGCGAACCATTGATAGATATGTTTTTGGTGGCGCGATTAGATGGCAAAGCGTTTGATTTTCAAACCATGAAATCTACTTATGGAAATTTTCAATTGGGCGATAGTTCTATTTTTTGGGATGGTAATCAAATCTCAGAACTTAAATTTTTAGATGTTAAAGAGGGGGGAAAAGTTGATTTTTGGATTAAGTTAAAGCAAGGTTGGGACATTGCTGATTTTGAAGATGATAATTCAGTTTTGACAAATAAAATTATTCTTGGGCAGGCAAGAGAAGAATTTTTAACTAAGGTTAATTCAAAATTAGACATTGAGCAAAAAGTATATTTTGAAGATGAGGTCTTTGGAAATTCAGGCTCAATTCCCCCACAAACAGGACAATCCACGACTTATACAGTAATTTGGCAAGCAAAAAATTATTATAATTTAACTGAAAATGTAAAAGTAAAAGCTATTTTGCCGGAACAAGTTCGTCTTACGAGTAAAATTTTTCCAGAAGAAGCAAGGATGACTTATGATTCAAAAAGCCGTGAAATAGTTTGGGAGATTGGCGACATTGAGGCAGGTAAGGGGGTTTTAGATGATGGAGTTAATTGCGCTTTCCAAATAGTTTTTATCCCTACCGAAGAACAAAGAGGAAGCTCTGCGATATTAATTAATCAGGCAAGAATTTCTGGAAGAGATGAGTGGACGGGACAGATAATAGAAGCTGTTGCATCTTCCACCGACACAATTTTGCCAGACGATAAAACAATGATTGAAGGAAGTGGAATAGTTCAGTAAGTCCAAATTTACAACTTAACTTAAAAATACATCTCAATAATTGGGATGTATTTTTTGGGTTTTAAGTGATGGTTTGTGGAAAATTCCTTGGATTCAAGCCTGAACCGGGAACAATCATATAAAACAAAAACTTCGTTTCTGTTAAAATAATATTACTTCAAAAGGTCAATATTATTAAACAAAATAACGAAGTTTTTGTATGAACAATTATACACAAATAACTCGTGAAGAGCGAGTTATTATCTCTGACTTGTGAAGAAAAAAGAAATCATACTATTTCATAGCCAAATGGCTAAAAAGAAAATACGATACAATAAAAAATGAAATAGAAAGAAATGGTGATAAAAATCGGTTTGGAAAAATCAGTTATTCATCAATAAAAGCGCGCAAAAAATATGCAACAAGGAGAAAAGACATAAAGGAGGAAGAAAGGATTATTGAAAACAATTTTAAAATTGAAGAAAAACTCATAAAATTGATTACAGAAAAACAGTTGTCGCCAGAAGAAATTTCTGGAAGATATGACACGGTCTCACACCAGACAATTTATAATTGGATATACCGAATGACAGACTACGAAATAAAGAAAAAGATAGTGTCAAATCTCAGAAGAAGGGGAAAGAAATACAGAGGAACAAGTAAACTATACAGTTTTGAGTCAATCACCGCTCCAAAAACAATAATAAACGAAAGACCGAAGATTATTGAAAACAGAAAAAGATTGGGAGGTTTTGAAGGAGACACAGTATTGCTCAATGGATTGGAAAGATTTTATACTCTTGTTGATAGAAAATTTGGCTATCTTTTTGTAAAATATATTTTGAATGGACACGCAGAGACTATTCACAAAGAAACGGTATGTCTTTACAGAAAACGTCGAAAACAAATTAAAAGTATTACTTATGACAATGGATCAGAGTTTGCTTATCACGATTTAATCACAGTAGATACTAAAATACCGATATATTTTTGCTACCCTTATCATTCATGGGAAAGAGGAACAAATGAGAATACAAATGGTTTGATCAGGCAATATTTACCAAAAGGCAAGATATATGATAAAATTAAACAAAGTGATATTAAAAAGATAGAAAACAAGTTAAATAATCGACCCAGAAAACGGCTCAATTATTTAACTCCGCGTGAAGTTTTTGTTTTAAAAATGAAACCAGAAAACTTCCAGGTTCAGAGTTTAATCTAAGTTCGTGTTGGGAATTTTTTTGTGGGCGTGGTATTATAAATGAATATACAAAAGATAAAATGTGAGTAATATATCTGTGAAAAGCGTTAAAGCAAATAAATTAAAATATAAAGGCAAAGGCAGAATCAAGCAGAAGCAAAGGCAAAAAAAGCAAAAACAAATGAGCTTGGTTTTGCCTTTGTATTTTGGTTGGGCGTTGAAAATGAGGATAGTTTTGATTAAGAATTATGATTCATATATCCGCAAGGTATTCGCGACAAAGGAATGTTGGCAGGAGGCGATTGCTTTGGTTTTAATGGTAACAATGGTGAGTTCCAGTTTTTTTTGGTTTCAATCTCAACCAATTCAAGCAGCAACATACACATATACGCAAACACAATGGACAACAGCAAGCACTACCGCTTTCGCTATTCATCCAACAAATCAGACAGGTTGGGTAAAGTATTATGAGAAGGATAGCAATATTACCGCTGGAGACAGTTTGACTTTGGGCATGGCGGCGGATTCTTGGATTCAGACGACAGACGATGATTTTAACGGAGGGATAAAAAATCAGGTGGTAGTGAGCGGAGGAGATGTGGTTTTAGATACTCTCATTATAGATAAGGATATCTGGGAAACAATGGCCTTGGTTCCGAATGATGTCAGCTATGGCGGCTCTTTAGTCTATCCTGGCTCAGGAAATTATATCTATGCTTTTAAAGGGAATGATTTTACTACTTTCTGGCGCTATTCAATCTCGGGTGATTCATGGGAAACCATGGCTGTGGCTCCAGAAACTGTTTGCCATGGCGGCTCTTTAGTCTATCCCGGCTCAGGAAATTATATCTATGCTTTTAGAGGATGGGACCAACCTGATTTCTGGCGCTATTCAATTTCAGGAAATTTCTGGGAAACAATGGTCTCGGCTCCGAGTGGTGTTGGCTATGGCGGCTCTTTAGTCTATCCCGGCTCAGGCAATTATATCTATGCTTTTAAGGGATGTGAGAGCACTACTTTCTGGCGCTATTCAATTTCAGGAAATTCCTGGGAAACAAGGGCCTCGGCTCTGAGTAGTGTTAGTTTTGGCGGTTCTTTAGCATGTTCCAGTTCCGGCGATTATATTTATGCTTTAAAGGGAAGTGGTCAAAAATCTTTCTGGCGGTATTGGATTCAAGCGTCAAGCTATCTTTCTTCAGGCGATCTGACCTCTTCTGCCAAAGACCTTGGACAGAGATCTAATTTGACTACTGTTTCATGGACAGAAGATGTTCCGACAGACACTGATTTAAAGTTTCAGATAAAGACAGCGGGAACCGAATCTGATTTAGATGCCGCTGACTGGCATGGTCCGACTGGAACTGCTGATTACTACGAAACTTCAGGAGCAAGTATTAATTCAACGCATAACGGCGACCGCTGGATTCAATACAAAGCGTATTTTTCAACAACTGATGACACAGTAACCCCGACCTTGTCAGACATTACAATTAACTACGCCCATTATCCTGCGTCAGCCGCCCTATCATCTTCGCCGTACAATAGCTCTGATTCTGTTAATGTTTTAGCGAAGATTGAATGGACGGAGTCAATTTCAGAAGGAGTGACTGACATTAAATTTCAGGCAAGAACAGGAACAGATTCAACCGCTATTTTATCTAATTCGTGGATGGGACCGGACGGAACTTCAGGAACATATTTTACGGATCCGGCGGGAGGCGAAACAATCCCTTCAGCTTTAGGCGATGGAAGCAATGATCAATGGATACAATACAAAGTATGGCTGGAAACTCTTGATGGCTTAACTACTCCATCGTTGTTAGATGTTACTATGACATATGTTGTAAACGCTCCTCCGGCGTTTGACGCGACTTATGAAAACAGCGGAGCTTACGCTTTGCAAGGAACAGACACAAAAGTAAATATCTCGTACAAAATAGGAGATGTTGATTCCGCCACAGGAACAAATATTCCGAATTTTATTACTCCTTCTTTTGAATATTCCGCTGACGGAGGTTCAAATTGGAACGATGTTCAAGCTGCTCATATTACTTGGGGAGACGCGCCGGCGGGAGGAGAAATAACAGACACGAACAGCGATGGGGATTTAGATAACA
>JAUVKU010000023.1 GCA_030596105.1 bacterium | reverse complement strand
ATTATTTATCTCAATGTATAAAGAACCTTCAAAATAGAAACCTCCTCCAACAAAGATATTATTTGTGATTATATTATTTATTAATTTATCTCTAAAATAGACTCCCTTTTCATCACCTTCTATGTAATTATTATTTATAATAGCGTTTTCTAGTGAACTTAAACCAGATCCATATTGATTGTTTAATATATTATTGTCTTCTATTTTAATAAAGTCCGATTGATTAATCTGAAATCCTATTTCATTATTTTCAATTGTATTACCTATTATATCGTTATTCGCGCCATCAATAACATAAAAACCAGCTGTATTGTTTGACGCTATATTATTTATCATCTCATTGTTATACGAACTGCTCACTTGAAAACCATAAACATTGTCTAAAACAATGTTTTCAGAGAAAACACTGTTTGAAGAATAGATTAAATAGGTTGCTATAGAAAAATCACTTATCTCGCAATTCTTGATTGTTATACTGTTTCTGCCATATAGATAAATTCCATAACCTGATCCGTTTCCTGTTATGCTGTATCCATCACAATCCAATACTATATTATTTCCTGTTATCTCCACGCTTTCTATTAAATCTTGCGTTAGTGTGCAAGTTAACGAATCTTCATCCCATATTCCGTAATCCTCGCAATCTTCTGGCAAAAATACTGTACTTTCTTGTTCTTGAAACCAAATATGATGAGAAAAAGACAAATCTTGTTCAAAATGTATTCTTCCTTCACTATCAGAAACAAAAACAACCATATTTCTATGGCTATCTTGATACTTGTAATATGTTTTGTTTGGTTCTAATCCTGATAAAATTATGTTTGTGGAAGTTGTGTTAATCTCAACAGGCTCAATATTTAAACTTATTATCTTTGGTATTGATTCTAAAGCAAGATTTATTTCTTTTTCGCTATCTATTATAATATTCAGATATTCACTGTCTTGTATTTCAAAATGAGTTCCCGTTCCTTCAAGCATTTCCATTGTTGGCAATTGTAGTCCGAGGAGTGAGTCGTTGTTAGCTAATATCGGTGTTCCAACGAACAACAATGCTCCAACCAACAAGAACATTATGGCAAATTTAATTTTCATATTTTTGTGATTTTCATATTTTTGATTTAGTATTTTAATTTTAAAATCTAATCACTTGCCTATTAGCTACAAATATAAAAATAATCATTAGGGGGTAAATAAACTTAATATCTTTTTTATTATATTTAAAATTTTAGTTAAAATTCCTCCATCAGAATCTATAGTTTCTTCCTGCTCTAAATCCCTTCCAATTAATACCAATCCACAAACTCCAGCTAAAGAAGGGTCATCTTCTAAACCAACCCAATCTGGCTGAATTATGCCTTGTTCTGGGGCTGAATGTACCCAAGGCCTTCCAATACGAACAGGGAGCTTTAATTCTTTTTTCGCAAAATCAACAATCCCATTTAACTTAACACCGCCACCAGTTAAAACAATGCCAGATGGAAGCGGTTGTGAAAAAGGAGTTTGTTTTAATTCTTTTTGTATTAAACCAAAAATTTCTGAAACTCGCGATTCAATAATATTCGCAAGCAATTTTTTAGAAAAAACTAGGGGAGAAGACTCTTTAGATAATTCAATCGTTATATCTTTTCCTTTTGCCAATTTCTTATTCTCAGCAGAACCCCTTTTTTCTACTTTAGTTTTATCTAAAGAACAAATACCAAATTCGCGTTTTATTCTTTCGGCAATGCTAATATCAACTTTTAAACCAATAGCAATATCTTGAGTAATATGATATGACCCAACAGGCAAAACACTCGCATAGACCAAAATTCCTTCTTTATATATAGATATTCCAGTTGTTCCTGTCCCCATATCCACCAAACACACACCAAGCTCTTTTTGTTGCGGAGTTAAAACCGCCCGAGCCGAAGCTATGGGCGAAAGAATAATATCAACTATTTGAACATTTGCATTCAAAACCGCATCAGTTATTTTTTTAAGATAACGAGAAAAAACGCAAACAATAAGAACCTCTGCTCTTAACATTTTTCCCTCTAAGTCTCTTGGCTCTCTTATCCCTTTTTCGCCATCAATAATAAATTCCCTTGTAATAACATCTAAAATTTCTTTATTTTTAGGCAATGAAAAAGCTTGTGTAGACAAGTCAACCACTCTATCAATATCTTCCTGTGTAAATTTTTTATCAGCACGAGAAGCAACTACTGTTTCGTGAGAAAAACCAACAACAATATGCGATCCATTTATATTCACATAAACCTTTTCAATTTTTTGCCCAATTTTTTCTTCAAGTTTAGACAAAACATTAACTATGCCTCTTGATACTTCGTCAACATCAACTACTACACCCTTTCTTACCCCTAGAACAGGTTCGCTAACAAACGCCAAAACCTCTAATGTCTGAGAGCTTGAATTACTTAAAACCGTAAGCCCCTTTATAAGATTGGTTCCTATATTTAAACCGGTAATAATAGTATCTTTAGGCATAAAAACTTAAAAATTTAATGTTTATAATAGATTTTACGCGAATAATATTCTTCTTTTGCCTTCATTGTCTTTGCTTCTTTCTCGTTCTGCTCATGATTATATCCCAAAAGATGCAAAACCCCATGAATTAAAACCTTTGATAGTTCTTCTTCAAAAGAAAGCCCAGATTGTTTAACATTTTTTTTAACTTCATTAGGGCAAATAATTATTTCTCCCAATTCCCGTATTTTTTTTTGAGAAATAAACTTAAATTCTTCCAAAACCTCAGCATCTGAAAAAGACAAAACATCTGTTGCTCTATTTTTACCACGATACTTTTTATTAATTTCCAGCATTCTTTTAAATCCAACGAAAACAACAGACAACCCCGACTCTTCATTAATCTTTTCACCCCTTAACACAATCTTGACAATCTTTTTTAAAAAAACATCGTCAACCGAAATCGTAAGTAAATTATTTATTTCAATCATAGCACAAAACTATCTCCTGGGCTTGCCCATTTTTTTTATTTTTTCGTATTGTTTTTTCATCACTTCTCGCCTCAAAGCAGCTTTTTTTTCAGTTTGAGGGCTTTCTATAGATTTACGGAAACGCACAGCTCTTTTTCTAATTAAAATTCCGCTTTTTTGCATTCCTTTGCCGAAACGATAAATTAAACTTTGGTTGGTTTCTCTTTCTTTGCGTTTTACTTCTAAGGCCATAATTTTATATTTTATAATAATTAATAATTAAACACTAAATAAATAATAAATTTAAAAATATTCCAATAAAAACATAATTATTCTATGGTTTGACTATATCCCTTTCTTTAACACTTTTCCAGCCAGCAAGCAAATGTAAATGAATATGATTTATCAATTGACCTCCGCCCTTTCCAACATTAAACACTAACTTATAACCCTTTTCAGCAATATTTTTTTGCGTTGCTATTTTCTTAGCGATTAAAAATAATTCTCCGATTAATTCCTTGTCGCCTACTTCCAAATGCTGGATAGAAAGAATGTGTTTTTTGGGAACGATTAAAACATGAATTGGGGCTTTGGGATAAATATCAGTAAAAACAATAAATTTACTATCTTCATAAATTATATCAGCCGACTTTTCCTTATTTACAATTTGGCAAAAAAGACAATCGTCCATAGTCTTAAAAATATTCTTACTTTTTCAATTTTTTCTTCATTACCTCTATTATTTTATCAAACTTTACTATTTGTTGTTTGCCTGTTTTCATTTCTCTCACAATAATTATTCCCTCTAAAACTTCTTTCTGCCCGAGAATTAAAGTATAATCAACGCCGATTTTATTTGCTGTTTTCAACTGGTCTCTTAACGAATCTCTATTAAATGATTCGCTAGCCACAATTTTAGCCTTTCTGAAATCTTCAAAAAGCCTTAAACTTTTTTTCTTAGCTGAATCACCAAGCTGGGCCAAAAAAACTTTTGGGCTATAAGACGAAACAACCTTTATCTCTTTTTCTTTCATAACGCTTATAATCCTTTCTATTCCAGCAGCCGCTCCGCAAGCAGGAGTATCTTTTCCTCCCAATAATTTCACAAGATTATCATATCTTCCGCCACCAACTAAAGATAATGGCTTTTTTTGTATCCTTTCTTCATCCTCGTCATTAGCTGAAACTCCGCGCACCTCTTCAGTTATTTCAAATACCGTTTTTGTATAATAATCCAATCCCCTTACCAAATAGGAATCCAAATTATATGGCAAACCCGCTTCATCTAAAAATTCTAAAACGCCCTTAAAATGTTCGTGGCATTCTTCACAAAGATGATCAATGAATTGTGGCGCATTGCTAATTATTTTTTGACACTTCTCTTCTTTGCAATCCAATACCCTTAATGGATTTTTCTTGCTTCGTTTCTTACAATTAGCGCAAAGTCCTGATTGGCGAGATTTTAAAAAATTTATTAAAAGTCTTTTATACTGCGTCCTGCACTTATTATCTCCGATACTATTTATATTAATAACTATATTCTTAAATTTTAATTCTCTCAAAATGTTATAGAAAATTTGCATAATCCTAACATCCATAATGGAGCCTTTTTCTTTAAAAACCTCTAACCCCATATGATGAAATTGGCGGTATCTTCCAGCCTGAGGATGTTCGTACCGAAAAAATGGACCAAAATACCAAAGCTTTACTGGCGATGGCAAACTAAACATTCCGTGCTCAAGATAAGCCCTTACTACCGGAGTTGTCCCTTCTGGACGAAGAGCCAAAAAATCCCCCCCCTTTGTTCGCAAGGTATACATTTCTTTTTCTACAATATCGGTATCAAGCCCAACCCCTTTGGAAAAAAGCTCTGCCTGTTCTACAATTGGCGTGTCAATTTTTTGGAAACCATAAAAACTTACAACATTTCTCGCCACATCAAAAATTTTTTGATAATATTCTTGATCCCCCGATAGGATATCATGCATTCCTGTTGGACATTGAAATTTTGGCTTTTTCATATTTATAAATATTAATTGATCATTAATTAATATGTTAACGGCTTAAATTTAGTAAAATCGGTAAACGGCCATACTTTTAAAAACACCTTACCAATAATATTTTTTCTAGGAACAGCCCCCCATCTCCGAGAATCAAAAGAATTTTGCCGATTATCACCCAAAACAAAATATTCGTCTATTCCCAACGAGACACTCAAATTACCAGAAGTTTCAACTGGTTCAGAAAAATAAATAGTCTCATCCAAAATAATTAACTCGCTACCTGATTTAATTATAATTTCGTTATTCTTTATTTCTACTGTTTCATCTGGCAACCCAATAATCCTTTTAATATATCGTTCTGAAGGATTTTTCGGATATTTAAATATTATAACATCTCCTCTTTCTGGTTCTGCGACTCTATAAGAAATTTCGTCTACAATCAAATAATCCTTATTATAAAAATTCGGCTCCATACTTTGCCCACTTACAAAAAACGGCTGAAATATAAAATAGCGGATAGGAATAACTATCAGCAAGGAAAGAATTGCTATTTTGCTAACCTCCCAAATAAATAATAAAGCTCCTATTGCTAAAGCTTTTATGGATTCTTGTCCCATTTGTTTTATTGCTATATTGCTATATTGCTATATTTTTATACGCTTTTATTATACCAAATTTCTCAAATCAAGCAAGAGGTGATATAATTAAAAAAATATGAATTTTTAATTAAAAATTATGCTTATTATTATAGGATTAGGAAATCCAGATAAAAAATATAAAAAAACGCGACACAATGTGGGATTTAGAATAATTGATGAATTTGCTGAAATAAATAGTTTTCCTGAATTTGTATTATCAAAAAAATTCAATTCCTTAATCTCAGAAGGGGTCTTTAATGATAAAAAAATTATTCTTGCTAAACCGCAAACTTTTATGAATAGATCAGGCAAAACAGCAAAAACACTAATCGCCTTTTATAAAACTAAAAAATCAGAGCTTATTGTAATCCACGATGATATTGATTTACCGTTGGGAAAAATTAAAATTCAAGAAAATCGGGGCGCTGCTGGACACAAAGGAATCCAGTCAATAATCAATGAGATAAAAACTAAAAACTTTATCCGCTTCCGGATTGGCATAAAACCATCCACAGCAACTAAAATTCCAACTGAAAAATTTGTTTTGGAAAAATTTTTGAAAAAAGAAGAAGAAATTCTGAAAAAAACTATTAAATACACTTGCGAAGCAACTGAAATGACCATAAACCAAAACGCGGGAGATGCAATGAACGAATTCAATCAATAGCTAATTGTTAATGATTTAAAAAAAACAAGGAAAATTTTATTCCCTTGATATCTTAATTAATTTTATTTACCAACGTTGACCCCAACATATTATTGCGCTTATTGCATTTATAGTAGCTATTATCATCCAAAATACCATAGGAATCACCAGCAAAAAATCATTATTGACAACGGCTTTATACGCCCACAAAACAACTACTGCGCATGAGAACACTACAGCAAACACAAACAACATAGAATTCAATCTATCCTTCACAACAAGTGCAAACATCATCAGCAATATAGTGCCAACCATTAATCCAATCATTACACCCATCATTTTTTCACCCCATTGTTTTTTTCATTATTTAATTTTTAGAGAGCTATTTTTTCAACATCTTTCTTCCGCTCTCTGATTTGTCTGCAAGCTTTGAGACGAGCGTCCCAAACAGACTGAAGGAGGGGTTGTCTGAACCTCACAGACAAATCAGAAAGCAAAATTCATTAGACTTGTTGTTTAATAGACTTAAATACATAGACATAGTATTATAACAGCTGAACTAATTTTGTCAAATTTTTACGCAAAATAAGCAGATATGGAAGATATTAAAACAATAAAGATGCAAGATGAAGAATATCCAAAATTATTAAAAAAAATTGCCAATCCACCTAAAATACTATATATTAAAGGGGATTTAAATTTTAACAAAATGCCTTGTTTCGCTATAGTTGGTTCTAGAAGGTGCTCAGATTATGGAAAACGAGCTGTTTTAAATATCTCTAACGACCTTACAAACGCTGGATTTATTATTGTAAGCGGATTGGCGAAAGGAATAGACACATTGGCTCATACTGCCTGCTTAAATCAAAGTGGAAGAACAATCGCTGTTTTAGGAACAGGAATTGACGAAAAAAGCATTTTCCCACAAGAAAATTTAAAATTAGCAAAACAAATCATTGAGACAGGTGGAACAATAATTTCAGAATTTCCACCAGGCACACCAGGATACAAAGGAAACTTTCCTCTAAGAAACAGAATTATTTCAGGATTATGTCTTGGAACATTGATAATAGAAGCAAAATATAATAGCGGGGCGTTAATTACTGCTAGACGAGCTATTGACGAAAAACGAAAAATTTTCGCAATTCCTGGATCAATTTATTCGCTTAATTCTCAAGGACCAAATGATTTAATTAGAAAAGGGGCAAAATTAGTTATGCAAGCTAATGATATTATCAAAGAACTAAAACTTCCACAATTAAAATTTGATTTTAAGCAAGAAATTAAAGGCAAAAACAAAGAACAAAACTTAATTTTAGATTGCTTAAAAGAAAAGGAGTTAAACATTGACAAAATCATTGAAAAAACAAAATTACCAGCTGATATCATAGCAAGCGAAATTACTATGTTAGAGATGGAAGATAAAATAAAAGATCTAGGTGGCGATGTTTACATTATAAACAATCAATGATAGTTTATTATTAACCATTAATAATGATTTATTTTTATGAATTTAGTTATAGTGGAAAGTCCCACAAAATCAAAAACAATTGAAAAATTTTTAGGATCTAATTATAAGGTTCTATCTTCGTATGGACATATTCGCGATTTACCCAAAAGCGAATTAGGAATAGATACCGAAAAAAACTTTGAACCAAGATATATCATTCCAACAAAATCCAAAAAAAGAGTAACCGCGCTAAAAAAAGAAGCTGAAAAAGCAGACTTAATTATTTTAGCAACTGATGAAGACAGGGAGGGAGAAGCAATCGCATGGCATCTTCTCCATGCGTTAAAATTAGACAAAACAAAAAAATATCAACGAATAGCATTCCACGAAATTACAAAACAAGCAATTGAGCAAGCGATAAAAAATCCGCGAGATATTAACATAGACATAGTTAACGCTCAACAAGCAAGAAGAATTTTAGACAGGTTAGTTGGGTATAAGCTATCCCCTTTTCTTTGGAAAAAAGTAACGCGCGGATTATCAGCTGGTAGAGTTCAATCTGTGGCCGTAAGATTAATTTGCGAAAGAGAAGAAGAAGTTAAAAATTTTAATCCTGAAGAATATTGGACAATTGAAGCAGAACTTGAAAAACAAAATGCAAAAAACCAGCTACCCATTAAAGCGTTGTTAGCCAAAAAAGACAAAAAATTAATTCCAAAACTAGGGATTAAGATAAAAAAAGAGACTGAAGATATCTTAAAAGACTTAAAAAATGCTGAATATAAAATAATAGATATTCAAAAAAAGGAACAAAAAAGAAATCCTTTACCACCTTTTATTACAAGTACGCTACAACGAGAAGCATACAATAAATTACATTGGTCTACAAAGTTTACAATGCGAACGGCGCAAGGTCTTTACGAAAAAGGTTTTATTACCTACCACAGAACAGACTCTTTAAACATAGCAAATAGCGCTCTTTCCAATGCACAAAAATATATTGAGAAAATATATGGAAAAAATTATTGGGCAGGATCTTTTAAAAAATACAAGACAAAAGCAAAGGGAGCACAAGAAGCTCACGAAGCAATAAGACCAAGTTATCCAGATAAAGAACCAAACAAACTAAAATTAGATGAAAAACAGGCAAAACTTTATGATTTAATTTGGAGAAGATTTATTGCCTCTCAAATGAGCCAAGCTATTTTTGACTCCACCACGATAGATATAGAAGCAAAAAACTATATATTCAAAACAACTGGACAAATTCTAAAATTTGAAGGATTTTTAAAACTCTATCCAATGAAATTTGAACAAAATAAATTACCAGAGTTAGAAGCTAACGAAACATTAAATCTGTTAAAACTAATTCCAGACCAACATTTTACCCAACCACCAGCAAGATATAGCGAAGCAACATTGATTAAAGTATTAGAGGAAAACGGAATTGGCAGACCATCAACTTACGCTCCAGTTATATCAACTATTGAAGGTAGAAATTATATTCAAAAAAACGAACAAAAAAAATTTGAACCAACAGAAATCGGGGTTGTTGTTAACGATCTTTTAGTAAAACATTTTCCTAAAATCGTTGACATACAATTCACAGCTAAAATGGAACAAAATTTAGATGAAATATCGGAAGGCAAAAAAGAATGGGTCCCAATAGTAAGGGAATTTTACAACCCATTTGCCGAACGATTAGCTCAAAAAGAAAAAGAAATTTCTAAAGCAGATATCGCAGAGCAAAAAACAGACAAAAAATGTCCGAAGTGTGGAAGTATGTTATTGATTAAACTTGGGAGATTTGGCAAATTTTACGCCTGCTCTAAATTCCCAGAATGTAAATACAGCGCTCCTTTAGAAGAAAAAGATGCATCTGGAAAAGATATTGTTGAAGAAAAAATAGACAAAAAATGTCCGAAGTGTGGAGAAGAACTAATAGTTAAAGCTGGGAGGTTTGGCAAATTTTACGCCTGCTCCGCCTTTCCAAAATGTAAACACACGGAAGCTTTTGGCAAAAGCTCTTTGGATATAAACTGCCCAAAATGCGGTACCGGAAATATAACTGAAAAAAGAACAAAAAGAGGAAAAATCTTTTACGCCTGCGATGAATATCCAAAATGCGACTTTGCCTTATGGGACAAACCAACGGGCGGAAAATGTCCAAAATGCGATTCCCTATTAATTGAAACAAAAAAGAACATTACGAAATGCTCCAGCAAAGACTGTAACTATATTAAAAAATAATTAAAATTTATGAACGAAAAAATAAAACACAAATTTAATTTTTATATTATTATTGTGCTATCCATTCTTTTCTGGATTTTAATATTTTTTTCCTTAGGAAAAAATGGGCTAAATTATCTTACCGATAAACAACCACCACCTTTCAAACTTATATCATTTAATATGGATTTAGCTTTCCATTCTGTTCTCGCTCTTTTCTATATTTTTGGATTTCTTGTAGGCATATTGCTGCCGATAAAATTTATCCAAAAATGGTTGATTAAATTTTTTTATTGCTTTCTGTTTTTATTAGGTTCTGGTTTTTTAATATGGGGTCTTACCAATTATCCGACCAATAACAGCTTCTTTTTGGATTTTCGCAACTTTTTATTACCTATTATATTCTTTTCTATATTTATGCTTGGATTGTGCTTAAGGGGATTCGTTAAAATATTAAAAAATAGCTGAGATAAAAAATTTCCCAGCTATTTTGCCTATTTCGTTATTTTGCCTATTTCTATTTTATCTGCCAAAATATATTTTTGCCCACCAATCCAAATCATCGTAATAATACTCTATTGCATGGACTATATATCCAACAATGCAGTGAGACCGAATTTCTTTTCCCACCGAATTCTCTGAACGCCCTCCATTCGCCCATTCTGGATTTGCTCTAAGATACCATGCAAAATAATCCGCCCAGGCGACTTCTTTGCCTTTCTCCATACCAAGATTAGTTAAATATAATCTAACACCGTAACCATTCCCTTTTTCGTAAACCAAATCATATTGAACCATGGAAATATATGGTCGCAACGAACTTAGAATATCCCACGAATTGTACTGTACTGCTGGATGCCCATCGGAAGTGTAGTAAGTCTTTGCTGAAGCTGGCATTACTGCAACAACCGCAAATAATATTACGCTTAATACTCCTATCGCAAATATTTTCTTTCCATTCATTTTTTTTCATTTCACCTCCTATTTCTTTCAACACATATACGCGGAACCTTTTAATTCATATTTAATTCAATATATATTTTATTTTTAAAGTTCCACAACTTCAACCCTATCACAACCCCCCCCCAATTTGTCAAACAAAAAAGAACATTACGAAATGCTCCAGCAAAGACTGTAATTATACAAAATCCAAATAAATTATTTTAAGATATGATTAAAAAACAAACAATTAAAAAATTTTTAAAACCCTCAATTTTCAAATTTATTCTTGTCTGCGTGATAGCAATTCTACCTATTATGGGAGTCATTCTTTATAATGATGACTTAACGGTCTCGGATGGAACATTAAAATCAGAAGCAAATTTAGGAATTAAAACCTTATACCATGGTTCAAAAATACTTTTCCTTCCTTTTGAGCCTGTTAAACTGTTATTTATTAAATTTGAACAAAAACATCTTGAACCATCTTTTTACTTTGAAAAACAAAAATTTCTTATACTTATTTCATTGCCCCACATTCTTGCCTATTTGGCTTACTCTTATTTGTTAGGTTGCTCAATTATTCATCTTGTTTGCAAAACGCAAAAAACAATCAAAAACAAAAAAGATTAAGCAATTCTCTGCGCTTAACCTTTTGTTTTATTTAATTATTCCTTGATTTAATAAATTTTAAGATACGGCATATCGCCATTTCTGTAATTCTTTATATAAAATTTCCACATTCCACAGGTCATTTGAGGATTATAACTTCTGTACCAAGGAGCAAGAGAACTACTATACAAACGATTCCATTGTCCATTAATTTCCGATCCACAATAAACCTCAATAAATGTAGTCGGATCATTTTCCCACCAATAAAACCAATTATTCTTCCATGCAACCGTAAACGGATCTCCATCGGAATAGTAATAAACTGTCAAGGTATCCCCTGGATCCAAAAACCATCCTCTTATTTCTCCTCTTTCAATAAAATGGTTTTCGTTAGCTGCTGAAGCTGGCATTACTGCAACAACCGCAAATAATATCACGCTTAATACTCCTATCGCAAATATTTTCTTTCCATTCATTTTTTTTCATTTCTCCTCCTATTTCTTTCAACGCCTATACGCGGAACCTTTTAATTCATATTTACTTCAATATATATTTTATTTTTAAATTTCCACAACTTCAACCCTATCACCACCCCCCCCCCAATTTGTCAAACAAAAAAGAACATTACGAAATGCTCCAGCAAAGACTGCGACTATATTAAAAAATAGAAACAAAAAACAGAGACTATGCCTCTGTTTTTTAATATACTATTTTATGTCTCTAAACTTCTCTG
>JAUVKU010000036.1 GCA_030596105.1 bacterium | reverse complement strand
CACTTGTAAAAGCAAAACCATCAGCACAGTTATAAGCAAGATTATTTTTTAACGACAAAGAATCGTTAGAACCATAAAGGCTCAAAGATATTCCCGAACTACAATCTACAATTGTGTTAGAATGAATATTGAGAATATCATTGTCGCGATTTTTCCATCTAATTCCGATAAAGCAATTATAAATTAGATTATTCCAAGCATTAAGTTCTCTACTGTCTCCAGACATATCATCTCCATATAGACCATACCCCTCGCTTTTTATTATAGAGCTATCAATCCAATGATGACTTCCTGTAGGTGAAGTCCTGTATGTTATGGCAGCTTTTGGTCCTCCTCCTGTACTTGTATTCTCAATTTGAAGACCGCTAATTTTTACATAATCAGTTATAACATTAACACTTCCATTATAAGCAGCTACTATTATTCTATACTTCCCCTCATTCCACTTCCCGTCATGTCTTGCTTCTTCTGTCGTATAGATTTTGATGTAATGCGCAGCGTCTGTTGTCCAGCCTTCTATTGTTACAGCGGTTGTGTCGGGAGCCGTCCAAGAGCCTTCAATCTGGGCAATTGCTATTTCATTTGAAGCAACGAGATCTCTGTTTTCTCCAGCTTCCCAATCAAAAAGAGAATTGTAGCAGGTGGCTGATGGAATTGATTTGTTTGCGCAGTCAGGACGAATTATGGCTATTGATTCTGTTTGAGCAGAAACAGAATTGGCAAAAAAGGAATTAGGAATAATGAATAATGAATTAGGGAAGGTTACCAGACCTGTCGCAAAAACCAACCCCACAAAAACCGTTCCAATAAAAATGTATTTAAACTTGTTCATATATTTTATATTTATAAATTATTAATAACCCTTTTTATTATATCACACCCCCCCATAAAAAAGTATTTAAAAACTGTGAATAACAAGAAAACACAACCAATCGTATGGTTGTGTTTTATTTATAACTTGATTAGCACTTCCTTATTTTATTTTTTCCAACTCTTGCAAAACGATTTCTTTTTCATTCCAAAAAATTTTCTTTCCTTCAGCAACACACATCCATGACTCTGACCGCTTACACATTTGGATTTTGTAATAATGTTTTGATTTGTTTTTTATTGAATATTCTTTTATTCATATGGTTTTAATTGTTAATGATAATTATTTTACCTTACCTGCTCTGCAAATACAAAAAGCAGACACTTTTGTGTCTACTTTTTGGGGTACAGATCAATTTTGCGAAGCGGTTTTTCGTTTATCAACAATCATCATTCGTTCCATATCAATAATCGGAAGTATCAATAATCGGAAGTTCAACTTCCGATTATTTTAGATAATTCCTTTTTCTTCTCTATCATTAGCGCTTTAGTTTTTGCTTCAAGTATTAATCTTAAAACTGGTTCAGTGTTAGACCCACGAACAATAAACCACCAATCCTCAAAATCTATTCTTATACCATCTAATTTTAAAATTTTTCCTTTCTTATATTTTTGTTCTATCTTATTTAAAACTTTTTCTTTGTCTTTTACTTTAAAATTTATTTCGCCTGAATAAAAATACTTCTTATACTCGTTAATCAATTCTGCCAAGCTCTTTTTACTTTGCAACATTTTTTCCAATACTTTTATTAAAACAAAGAATGGAGCTTCACAAAAATAATGCTCTCTCAAATAATAATGACCTGAAACTTCACCTCCAAAAACAATATCTTTTTCCCGCATTTTTGCTTTGATAAAACTATGTCCGATCCTATACCCTACTGGAATTCCCTTGTATCGTTTTATAGTTTCTCTAACTATATTGCTTGAACGGACATCATATAAAATTTTTTGATTCGGGCGTTCCTCTAAAATAATCTGTGCTAAAAGAGCTGTTATTAAATCGCCTGAAATAGGATTGCCCAAATTATCTAAAAACATAATCCTATCTCCATCACCATCAAACCCGCAACCCAAATCCGCTTTTCTACTTATGATTTCCCGTTGAATAGATTTAATACTTTCTTTTTTTAATGGATCTGGAGAATGATTTGGAAAACTACCATCCAATTTCTTAAAAAGATGTTTACTTTTACAAGAAAGATTTTTTAAAAGCTCTGCCACAGCTGGTCCTGAAACCGCATTGGCAGTGTCAACAACTATACTTATTTTTTTAAATTCTTTTAACGAGCTTTTTTTTACGATTTTAAGATTAAATTTTAGATAATCTGTGAAAACATTCTTTTTTTTAATTTTTTCTCTATCCGCCACAACCTTCTTAGCAACAAAAAACTTCTTGCCCCCCACAACACTAGACTCTATTTCTATGACAATTTTTAAAATTTCTTTTAATCCAGTTTTTCCACTAATAGGAACCGCATTCTCTCTAACAAACTTCATCCCATTATATTGCGTAGGGTTGTGACTTGCAGTAATATTCACTCCCCCGTCAAACTTATAACGCCCAACACACCAATAAAACATTGGACTAGTAGAAAGCCCCATATCAATAACATTAGCTCCACCTTCAAGAATACCCGAACTTAACGCCTTAAAAAGGCTCGGCGAAGACAACCGATTATCTCTACTAATAACAATATTTAATTGTTTCTTTTTGTTGTATTTCTTTAAAAACAAAACAAATGCCCTGCCTATTAGAAAAGCACTTTCCTCGTCTATATCTTCGGGATACACTCCCCTAACATCATAAGCCCTAAAAATGTCGCTTTTAATTTTCATAAAATATGGTAAAGTTCGGCAAACAATTTTTTTATGAGAGTGTCTAATAATATGCTTTCGTAGCGAGATTTTGAAAATTTTGAGCGAAAATTATAAAGAACGAGGAGGTGTATATGATAATATACATTGACGAGTTCTGAATAATTCGTAGCCAAAATTTTTAAATCGCAGTAGAAATGATATTATTGGACACTCTCAAGATGGGTGGTGGGTGGGATGATTTTTACTAAAAAAATTGTTTGCCGAACGATAAAATTTAATTTAATTTAATTTATTATAACATTCACAAAAAAAAACACCATTCTTGCTGAATGGTGATCTTATTTTTTTCGCTATCGCAAAATTATCAATCATTTTTTGCAAGAGCAAAGACGAATTTCATATTTCTTCTTTTTCATATCTTCCTTATTCATCGCAACCAACTTCAACAACTTTTCAAACTCAAATGGCTTCATATTGTAGCAATGCTCTTCTTTTGGAAATGTTCCAGCTTTCACTTCCTTAACATAATCCTGAAATCCCTTAAGAACCAATGGTTCTATGTTTACGAATTTCTTTACAAATGTTATTTCAAACACCGATGTCTTTCCTAATAAATCCACATCTAACAAAAGCTGTCCATCGCAATACATTCCAGCTCCAATGCTTAACACTGGTATATCTAACGCTTTGGCAACCATCTGACCAACTTCCATAGAAACCGCTTCAAGCAACACCGCAAATGCTCCTGCTTCTTGAACAGCCAATGCGTCCAAAATTACTTCCTTAGCGCTCTTTGCTGTTAACCCTTGAGCTTTAAATCCGCCAAGTTGCCCAGAGCTCTGTGGGGTTAAACCAAGATGCCCCATAACATTCATTCCATTCTTAACAATGGCTTCTATCTGTCCAGCAACCCTTCTGCCACCTTCAAGCTTTATAGCATCAACATGAGCTTCCTTATAGAACCTCACAGCGTTCGCTACAGCGTTTTTATCGTTCGTATATGACCCAAAAGGCATATCCCCAATAATAAATGTGTTCAACGCTCCCCTGCGAACTGCCTCGCTATGATAAATCATTTGATCCATTGTTACCGGCTCTGTGCCATCATATCCATAAATACTCATACCAACCGAATCACCGACAAGAATCATTTCAACACCAGCTTTTTCAGCCAACTTAGCGCTATGAAAATCATAAAGCACAACATAAGTAATTTTCTCATTGCCCTTCATTTTCTTAAAATTCAAGACAGATTTTTTTTTGTTTTCCATTTCTACCTTTTTCCTTTTCTTTTTTTAGAATAAAGAGGAAGACGAGCTTCCTCCCGTTCTTATTATTTATTCCTTTACAGGAACTCTTAAATCTCCAGCTCCCCACTTAGAGAGCTTAAGGTCGGGATAATTATTTTCAATTAAATCAACAATATTTCTAATTGACCGTATCTTTTGCCTTGCCAATTCTGCTAATGCGGCGTCGGGTATGCCCCATGGCATATACATACCTAATCCTGGTCCTGGCTCCATCTTGAAATAAACAGGAGATGCAACCTTAGCAATTTCAGGTGTTTCATAAGTTCTATCAAGTCCACCCATTGATGCCCATAATTGAATATGCACATCCATTGGTATGTCAACCACACTTCTTATTGTTGCTAACTGTGAGACAGTAAGATCGCCCACTGGATTAAATGTTCCAGCTCCTAAAAGCTCTAAAAGACTTGCTCCAGCTGAATTAGCGCAACCAGCGAAAATAGACATCTTAAAAGTTGTCTCTTTCGGAATAACGCCATGCCCCCTCATACTATCCAACAAGCCAAGCACTCCTTCATCCCAAACCAAAAAACCTCTAAATCCCAGATCAATACATCTAAGAATGTCTGCGACATAATGAGTAATCATATCAGATCCCCTTAACCTTAACCCTGAAATTATTCCTTCTGGAGTAATTGGCTGTTTTCCCGTATACCAAGTTGGTCTTGGTCCTGGAGTAATAATCACCTCAACCTTATTATCATGCGCTACCGTTGCAAATTCTTTTAATTCCTCGTCCGTATAAAGAGTTGCCCCTCTCACAAGAGAAATAGCCCTATGAAAAGGCACGCCTTGTTTTTTTGCCTCATCAATTGTTGCTTTCAAAATATTTACTGACTCAATTCCAGATATCTCTACCCTATAATGACATTTGTCTGGAAATGTCCTCCCAATCGTCAACGCGCCACATTCGTCTTTACCAGGAATTCCAGCCTCATCAATCAATTTTCTTACTTCATTCAAATTTCTCATTCCCATTTTTTTCTTTTCTCCTCTATGGTCTATTTTTAAAGTGCTATTCAGACTCAATATAACACTATTAAAATTTAAGATATGCGTCAAGCCCCACACGCCCAATACGCCGTATCAACCTTGACCTAATAACCTTAAAATGCTATATATAAAAGTGCAGAACAATAGAATTTCTGCCACAATTTTCAATATTTAATCAAATTGTTAAAATGAAATATTACGAACTAGACTACTTAATATCTCCTGAACTTTCCGAAAAAGAAATAGAAGATTTACAACAAAAAACAAAATCCTTTATTCAAAAACAAGGCGGAACTTCAGACGAACTTGAAAAACCCGTCAAAAGACTGCTTGGCACACCAATAAAAAAGAAAAAAACAGCTTATTTAACTATATTAAATTTTCACTTAGAACCAGAAAAAATAGCTGAGATTGAAAAAAAACTTAGAACAGAAATGGAAATTCTTCGTTATGCGATTTTAAATAAAAAAATCGTCAATAAAAAAATTTCTACGCGAAAACCAAAATCTTCATTAACTGAAACAACTACAAACGAAATAAAACCGACCACTGCTGAAACCATCCTAAACGAAGAAAAGAAAGAAGAAAAGAAAGAAGAAAAAGAAAAGAAAGAAGAAAAGAAAGAAGAAAAGAAAGAAGAAAAAGAAAAAGAAGAAGAAGAAGAAGAAGAAAAAAAAATAAAAAAACTTCCAAAAAAAGAAAAAGTTGATTTAGCCCAAATAGAAAAAAACTAAAAGAAATTCTTGAATAATTATTTATTAATATGAATTTAAACAAAGTTATTTTAATCGGCAATTTAACGGCTAATCCTGAATTAAAAAACACGCCAAGCGGACATCCAGTATGTAATTTTAGTATAGCGACAAATAGAATTTGGAACGACAAAGCAAGTGGACAAAAACAACAAAAAACCGAATTTCACAATATAGTAGCGTGGCGACGCTTAGCAGAAATTGCATCCCAATTTTTAACAAAGGGAAGTTCTGTTCTTATTGAGGGAAGATTAGAAACGAGAAGTTGGGACGATCAATCTGGAAGCAAACGCTATAGAACAGAAATTATTGCAGAAAATCTACAATTAGGACCAAGAATGAATAGCAATGGAGGAAACTTTAACGCTGCCCCACAAGCAACACCGCAAACCACTGAAAAACAAAAAACTGTTATTGAAGAAGAAATACCTATTATTGACGAAGGAGAACCCCCTCTATCAAACTCACAAAACAAAGAAAACGAAAACACTTCATTAAACGAGGAAATTCAAACTAAATCAAACGAGGAAGAAATAGATGTTAAAAACATCCCATTTTAAAATTAATTATCACTAATCCCCTTTTGCGGGATTTTACTATCGTTCAAATAAAATTATGGATTGTTATTTTTGTAAACATAATATTCAAGAAATTGATTTCAAAAACACGGCAATGCTCAGAAGCTTTATTTCTGGTTTAGGAAAAATAAAACCAAGAAAAAAAACGGGAACATGCGCCAAACATCAAAGAAAAATAACCACTGCTATCAAAAGAGCACGACATTTAGGATTGCTATCTCATATCGCAAAACAATAAAAAC
>JAUVKU010000027.1 GCA_030596105.1 bacterium | reverse complement strand
CCACTCGTGCTTTTTGTTCCTGACCAACCACCAGATGCATAACAAGTGTTAGCATTTGTTGATGTCCAAGTTAAATTAGCTGAACCATTGTATCCAATAGTTATTGGACCATTTGAATCGTTTGCTTTAATGTCAACTGTTGGAGCAACTGGCACAGAACCTTGCGTGGTAAAAATTTTATTCCCTCCATAAATAATCTTACCGCTACAAAGACTTTTTACTACTGCTCTAAAATGATAAGTTTGACCAGCGGCCAAATTAGAAACATCTTCATTAAAGTCATAATAACCACCATAAGGAAGGCTCATATAAATTACATCACCCGTAGTTCTTTTACCATAGGAAGCATTTGTCCCATATTCAAACCAAAGCGACATCTTACGACAATTTCCAGTACTGTTTACAATGCTACTTAATCTTCCGTTAAGTCTTGCTGAGGACGATTCAATATTTGTGGCACTAAGAGTTTCAATATTGGGAGTGGGCCACGTAATATACGCTGATGCAAAAATCGGCGAAAACAATGTCGCTACGATGAGAAAAAAGGCTAAACTTAATTTATTTATTATATTCATATAATTTATTTTTATTTTACTGTTTGTATTTTTATTTTTATTTAATAAGGTGCGCCTCTATGGCAATTCTTTTAATATCTTTGCCTGGTGGCCAACAACTTATCAACATTAGCACACTTTCATATTTTGTCAACACTGGAAGATCCTCTCCTTTATCTAAAAAAATTTTACCCCTCACATCATAAATATATTTTTTATGATTGAAGTAAACAATTATGTCGTCACCTACTTCCAATTGATTAATTTCACTAAAAACCCAATCGTAATTTATTTTAGGCCAATTAAGAGGAGCGCTATGTCCCAAAATTATTGTTTGCCCAATTTCGCCAGGCAAAACCGAATCTGGAAAATGCACAACTCCATTATCTAAATCTTTTTGCAAATCACCCTGATATGAACTTTCGGCCAAAATTAATGGAACCGAAATTCCTATTTTAGAAACCTCCAAACTATTTTCTTTGCTAGAATATTCAAACTCACTTATTTCAACTTCTTTTTCTTTGATAGAATATTCAGACTCATTTGTTTCAACTTTAATTTCTTGAACAGAATCAAACACAACCCCCGAAACAACCCTATAATTAAAAACCCAAGAAACATCACTCCAATTCACAGCCAGAAAAGAGAACACAAAGAAAAAGACAAAATACTTAGAAAGCATCCATGTTCTGCTTTGAAATAATTTATTTAATTTTTTAATTTTAAGTTCCATTTTAAATTCTGTTAAAAAATTTGCAAATTATGTGGAATAAATTGTATTATTGTTAGCTTATCAATCATAATAAATAAAAGAAGTAACGCAACAAAACATCCTGTTTTAAAAATTAAATCCTTATGCTGAACATCAAATCTCACAAAAATATTTATCATCAAAGAAATAATAACAAAAATCAATAAACCATATATTGTTTTCTGAAAAAAACCATAATAATTAGAAGCAATAAAAGAAACAAGGTAAGGAAATGAATTACTGTCAATATTGTTTTCCCCCAAACCAAGAACTAATTCGGGCTGTTCTAAATTATTATTATCATTGTTCTCTTCTGAGCCAAAAACTAATTCGGGCTGTTCTAAATTATTATCAACAAAAACTTCTTCGTTTAATTCTTTATTTAATTCTTTTTGTTCTGACAAAATATCCTCCTTCTCATCCGCATTTTTAACAATCTTTTTTTTCTCCTCTTGAGGAACAAACAACGCTTGTGGCGATCCAAAAAGCTGAACAACAACCTCTGTCTGACCGCCCTGAAAATCACCACTTATAACGGCAATTCCCACCTCCTTATATTTTGGATTCAAAAGATTTTCTTTATGCGAAGGAGAATCCAACCATGCTTGATGCACCTCTTCTGAGTCTAAAAATCCTACTGCCAAATTTTCTCCAGCCACCCTATAATTATATCCAGCGCTTTTAAACCAATGCCACGGAGTAATTCCTTCTGGGCTGTTATGGGCGAAATAATCATTTTCTAACATGTCTTTCGCTTTCAAAATAGCTGCTTTGTTTAATATTAAATTTTCTTTCAATATCCCCATCCCCAATGCTTTTCTTTCCTGATTAACAGACTCTATTAAAGCCATTCTTGTAATATCGGCAAAAAATACAGTTTTTGGAAAATACATTAGAGCGGGAACAGTAACCAACTTTAGAACCAACAGAACAAGCGCAAAATAAAATAAAACCCTGCCATCTAAAAACTTAGGTCTATAATTATTTTCTTCGCGTGGAACAAATATTGATTTAAACTTTGAAATTATTTTCTCCATATACAATACGTTTAAATACACCTATATTATACCAATACTTCAAAAAAAGTCAAGCCCATAATACAAAACGGGGCATATGCCCCGTTAAATACACAATAACGGAATAAAAATATTACAAAAGTGAAGGCAATCCAGTAATTAAAGTAAAAAGTGGCCCAAGAATAAAAGGAATTCCAATATACATCATAAAGAAAACTGATCCCAACAACATAAAAAGGCTGTTTTGAGCGAGAAAAATCTTTGTTTTTTCTGACAAGCCAAAAATTGTTGAGAATATATGTGAACCATCAAGGGGAGGAATAGGCATTAAGTTAAAAAATCCCAAAACAAGATTAATCCAAACAAAAAAACTGCAAAAATAAAAAATCGCTAAATTCGGAATTGGCAAAAAACGCAAAACAAGCCCAACAATCAAAGCCATTGAAAAATTAGAAGCTGGACCCGCCAAAGCAACCAAGGCTGAACCCCATTTTTGATTTCTAAGGTTATAAGGATTAATCGGCACTGGTTTCCCCCATCCAATTCCAGCAATCAAAATAAGTATTGTGCCCATTGGATCTAAGTGCGCCAAAGGATTAATTGTTAACCGTCCTTCATTTTTCGCCGTAGAATCTCCTAAAAAATAAGCTGTCCAAGCATGAAAATATTCATGCAAACTCAAAGCCAGTAGAATTGCCGTTGCTACGATTAAAAATAATGTTGGATTTGTAAAAAGAATTGTAATAAGCATTGCTTATAATATAGCACAATGCAGACACATTACGCAACAGTACTTTCTGTCTACGATTTGAAAAGTCATTGCGCAACAGATATCGCTATGTCTTGTAAAATTTTAAAGAATAAGTATAATATAACTATAAAAACAATATTGAATAATATCAAATAAACATATGAGAGAATGTCCAATCTGTGGTAAGACCGGTAAAATGGTTCAACACCTTGTAAAACTTCGTGGAAAATATAATCCTACTGGAAAAAAAAGAAAACACCCAAACCTACAATGGGTTACTATTCCTATGGATGCAAAAAGAGAAGCTTTCAAAAAATTCGCTGGCAAGAGAATCAAAGCTTGCGCAAAATGTATAAAGACCCTTTCCAAAACCAAATAATCCCTATGGATTATTATTTTCGGGCTGTGGTATAATGGTATTATTTACGCATGGGGTGCGTAAGACCTGAGTTCAATTCTCAGCAGCCCGAATTCATTCAACAAAAAACGCCACAACAAGGCGTTTTTTGGTTGAATGAATTTTTAATTTTATAAAAATTTTATAAGGGTTTTACATCTTCGCCTTTAAGCGCTTTGAGATTATTATATAATAAAAATAAATATGTTGATGTTAGGGGGGTTAAAAATAGCACGGCAACTAAAGACGAAATATGTTCAAAAAAAGGAATTGCGCTTAATATAGTTATTGGAATTAAAACAACCACTCCAATAAATAAAATCCTCAAACATACGCTTCCCCACCTGCCCCTCACATATTCTTTGCTTTTCAAAAGAGCGTTCATTCCTTTCAAATTTTCTGAAATTAAAATAAATCCAGCGAAACTAAACCAAATGGCAAAAATCACGCCAGGAACTATAAAAAAAAAGAAGCCCAGCATAACAACAAACGCTGTTAAAAATTCTATCCACGCATAAGAAATTATTTTACGCCAAGCCCTGCGATATGCTTCTACCACACCGATATTTTCCCGCCTATCTTTAATCGCATAAATCAAAGCAGCTCCCGCCCATAATTGAATTGAAAGAAAAAGACCAAAAAATAAAACTATAAAAAAAGAAAAAAACGCGGTAGAATAAGCGAACCCCGAGCTAAAAAGAGAAATGCTCGCAGGTATTATCATAATCCCCAAGAATGTCCAAATTCTCTGCTTATAAATAGCCCATGCGTTTTTCAAAAGAACCGTTGGCTTAAATAAATAAACAGTGGCTTGCTCAGACACAGACGCTTGCGATTCTTGCTTTGATTTTATTTCTGATTGAGATTGATTATCCATATTATTAAAATTATTAATTCTATTACTCTTTTTTATATTTTAACATTTTTAAAAAATTAGGCAACTCAACGCTTAAATCAAAAAAACGCTTCAATTATGGGCGTTTTTTTGATGGTTCCGCGCGCTTTTAAAAAATTCTTCGGAAAATAATCAAAGTGGGTGTTCGCAATCCCCTGCCAAAGCAAGGAAAAATAATAGAACTCCCGATGAAAAAGTTTGATCCAGAATTTTATAGCAGCAACACAGAACCAATTTTATTATAGCTCCTTAAAGAACTTTTTTCAATCAAAATAAATTAACATCAAAACAAACTAACGGACAAACAAATGCTTTATTGTCGGCAGAATAGCGCTCAAACTACTCCACCATCTAATTTTTTTACCTTCTTTGAAAGTGCGAGGAAAAAAATCCACAGGGATCTCCATAATTCTATTTCCCTTTTGTGTTATTTTAATTGTTAACTCTTGTTCTATCTCAAACCCATTACTTTCAAATTTAATATTTTTCAAAACAGAAGCCCTAAAAACTTTATACCCACAACAAACATCAGTTAGATTTGAACGATAAAGCGCGCTAATCAACCAACTTATAAATCTTGTCCCAAAATAATTAGCCCGATAAAGATGTTTATTATTTTTTAAATAACGAGATCCATAAACGACTTCTGTTTTGTGCGACAAAATTGGCTCAATAAGATTAGGATAGTTTCTTGGATCTAATTCCAAATCAGCGTCTTGAATTAATATGATATCTCCGCTGGCTTTTTGAAATCCTGTTTTTAACGCAGCTCCCTTGCCCTGATTTTTAGAATGATAAACAACCGTGTGCTTTTTTTCTAAATTCTTTAAAATTTCTCGTGTTCCATCAAACGAACCATCGTCAATCAAAACAATCTCTTTTTGTAAACTAAGAGTATTGGCGTTTTCAACTTTTTTAAGAATTTTTAGCAATGTCCCCTCTTCATTATAAATTGGAATAACAATAGATATTTTTGCCATAACAAATTTGCATAAAATGGAAAAAACTAAGCCCTCCATTATTTTTATTATTGCTTATTACAAAACTCTTGTAAATCTTTTTATCAAAAAATAATATGATAAATTCTCCATATCGCAATTCTCGGTTTAATAACTCTCTTTGTCCTTTAAAAAAACCTGCCGCAAGAAATTTTTAATAAAAAAACAGGGCACCCCCTGTTTTTTTTGCAATTATCGGAGGTTCTACCTCCGATAATTAAAATTTAATCCTTATTCTGCTTGTATCTTCTTCGTGAGAATGTGAAATTGTAACTGAAAACTTTTTACCAAAACTTTCATTTATTTTTTTTGACAACCTTGTGGCCAATTGATTTTCTGTTGTTAAAACACGAATGTCTGTTAAATCCTTAAATTCTTTTCTAGAATCAGATCCTCTTTTTCTCGTAGCAGTAACCCTTTTAACCCTATTTTCTTCAATTGAAATTACTCTATCCATTGGATCTTCTTCAAATGCCCTTTCTCCATATTTTTGAATCAAAACTATTATTTCTTTTTTGTATTCCTCGGGCACATCTTCCAAAATAATTTCACCTTCAAATTTTTTATCTTTAATCATTTGACATGCTGGACAAAGCGCAAATTTCAAATTTTTTAATTCTTTCAATTTTGGACAATTTACCAAATGATGATGCCAAGATTTAAGCCAATAAACCGCATCGCATTTTTCGCACAATAAAACATTTTTTACAGCAACGCCAAACTCATTTTCTTCTTTTCTTGACTTTGGCCCCTTTGGACAAAACTTGCCATTAATTTGACTTTGCTCTTTTCTATTAGAATTATATTGTTTCATTATTATATATATTTACTTATGCTGTTCAACAATTTCATTTTACCATAATATATCTATTAAAAACAGAACACATTAAAAAAGGTGCGTGCCCCTCTTTGTTTTTAATATATGTTATCAATATAATTTTTTAACATTCTTTTGCTATAGCAAAACTATCAACCCCGTAATTTAATTCAGATTTTTTCTTATTTTATGGTAGAATAAAATAATAATTACCAACAAAAATATGCGAAATTATTTATACGAAAATATCTCTACGGCGATAGCAATGATTATTATTTCTATTGTCATTATATCTTCTGGAGCAACAATAGGTTGGAATTTTTTAGAATTACAAAAAGAAAAACTTATCGCAACTCAAATAAAAATTTTAGAAAAAACAGAATAGACCTGTTGCTTAATAAGCGATGTTGCGAAATTTTCAGATTTTAAGATGAAAATTATGAAAAATGAGGAGGTTATGCCTTAACATAGCTGACGATTTCTGAATGATTTTCAGTCAAAATATGGAAATTGCAGTAATTGTTTATTAGGCAACAGGTCTAATATATAAATTTATGAAATATAGTGTAGCAATAATTGGAGGAGGTCCTGCTGGCATAATGGCTGCTGGACGCGCAAGTGAGCTTGGATCTCATGTTGTTTTAATTGAAAAAAACAAAAAATTAGGAAGAAAACTTTTAATTACCGGAAAAGGAAGATGCAACATAACAAACGCTGAAAGCGAATTACGAAAAATAATTGAAAAATTTGGAAAAAATGGAAAATTCCTTTACCAGTCTTTGCACAATTTTGGAACAACAGATACTATCAATTTTTTCAAAAAACTTGGCATAAAAACAAAAATAGAGCGGGGCAACAGAGTATTCCCAACAAGCAACAAGTCAAAAGATGTGCTCAACGCCCTGTACCATTACCTTGAAAAATCAAATGTAGGAATAATGACCAATACGGAAGTCAATTCAATTATTAAAAAAGGAAATAAAATTGATAAAATAATATTAACCGACAAAAAAGAAATAATTGCTGACAAATATATCATATGCACTGGCGGAAAATCATATCCAATAACTGGCTCTACTGGCGACGGTTATTCTTGGGCAAAATCTTTTGGTCACAAAATCGTAAAATTAAAGCCTTCCTTAATTTCTATTATCACAAAAGAAAACTATGTTAAAAGCTTAGAAGGGCTTAGCTTAAAAAATGTTGAAATAAGCATTTTTCAAAATAATAAAAAAATTGACTCTAAATTTGGAGAAGCTATTTTTACCGCAAGCGGAATGAGCGGTCCTATTATTCTTGATATGAGTAAAAAAATTGGAGATTTGCTTAAAACAAAATTAGAATTAAAAATTGACTTCAAGCCAGCCCTTGATTTTACAAAACTAGACAAAAGACTGCAAAGAGATTTTATGGAACAAAGCAATAAAATGTTTAAAAATTGCCTTGATAAATTATTGCCACAAAAATTAATCCCTGTCATTATCCGCTTATCAAAAATAGACCCAGAAAAAAAAGTGAACCTTATCACTAAAGAAGAAAGAAAAAAACTATTACATTTATTAAAAGAATTCACGCTAACAATAAAAGCGCTTCCTAATTTTGACGGAGCGATTATTACATCTGGCGGAGTCAATTTAAGTGAGATAGATCCAAAAACAATGCAATCAAAGATTATTGAAAACTTATATTTCGCAGGCGAAATATTAGATTTAGATGGTCCCACTGGCGGATACAATCTACAAATGTGTTGGAGTACTGGATTTGCCGCCGGTTCAGCCATAACAACAAAAAAATGATTCCAACAACCTATATTGCGATAATTTTATTATCCTTTCTTTCCGTAATAACTACCTTAATCGGCGTTGGATTAGCTTTATGTTTCAAAAAAAGCGACAAAGGGATAGCTATTGGAATTGGTTTTTCGGCTGGCATAATGCTGGTTATTTCTTTCCTTGAGCTCTTGCCTGAAGCTATAAATACCGCAGGATTTATTCCTTCTTTAATATCTTTAATCTTTGGAATTCTCCTTATTTTCTCTTTAAATTTTATAATCCCACATTTTCATTACCATAAAGAAAAAGGTAAATTGTCATGGCAAGTTAAAACAGCTTATCTCGTAGCTTTAGGGCTCATTCTACATGATTTTCCAGAAGGGTTTGCTATGGCAAACTCATATATCTATAATCCAAGCCTTGGTATTTTAGTGGCTGTTTCAATCGCCATTCATAATATTCCAGAAGAATTCGCGATGGCCGTGCCCTTGATTCTCGCAAAAAAGAAAAAGGCTCTGATTAGCTTAGCCATACTCTCTGGATTAGCAGAACCATTTGGAGCCGTTCTTGGATTATTTGCTGTTTCAATTGCCCCAACATTAAATCCCCTTTTTATGGCTTTCGCCGCTGGAGCAATGATTTTTATTTCTGTCCACGAACTTTATCCAATGGCACAAAAATACAAAAAATTAAATGACTTCGCATTAGGTATCATATTAAGCATACTAACCTATTTCGTTCTCACCCTAATTTTCTAAAAATAACCATTTGCCCTTGACAAGATTTAATTATGGGTATATACTCATAATAAACCTACTAATTAAATAATTATTGAAATTTGGCCTCTGATATAATCAACGACCACTAATCAATAATTGTTAAAACAAATTATGCCAAATTTAGATCAAACTGGCCCTTTAGGTGAAGGTCCTAAAACTGGCCAAGGTCAAGGTCCTTGCGACAATGGCAATGGCGAAAGCAGAAATTTTGGACGAGGCAACGGCTTCGGAAGAGGTTTTGGACGCGGTTTAAGCAGAATATTAGGTTATTGCCCATTTCAACCCAAAATCACCAAAGAAGATGAAATGAAAATTTTATCTGACGAAACAGAAACTTTAGAAAAAGAATTAAAGACTCTTAAAGAACATATTGCGAGATTAAAGGAAGAAAAATAACATAAAAGTATTCAGCCCCGTTCTGCGGGGCTGAATACTTTTATTCAATTATGCCAAGACCAAAGCTTTATAGAAAAATTAGATTTAATCCAAATATAACATATTTCAAACCTCAGGGCGTGCCAATGAGATCTTTAGATGTGATTGAATTAACATCCGAAGAATTAGAGGCCTTAAGATTAAAAAACATAAAAAATTTAGATCAAATTGAATGTGCAAAATTAATGAAAACATCGCAAAGCACTTTTCAAAGAATTTTGATGTCTGCCTATAAAAAAATTACTGAAGCTCTAACGCAAGGCAAAGCAATAAAAATAACAAAATAATGATTTGTTTCTATTCCACAAAAATGATAAATTAAATATATACAAGTTATGTCTGAATATTACAATTCGAGAAGAACAAGAAATTTATACGAACCAAATTCCGACAAACCATTTAGGTTAAGTCGCTCAAAGCTGGAACTATTTGTAGCGTGCCCTCGCTGTTTTTATTTTGACAGAAAATTAGGAGTTGGTCGTCCACCAGGATTTCCATTCACTTTAAACTCGGCTGTAGATTTTTTATTAAAAAAAGAATTTGATATTTATCGCGCAAAAAATAAAAATCATCCATTGATTGAAAAATATGGCGTTGACGCAATACCGGTTGCCCATAAACAACTAGATGAATGGCGAGAGAACTTTAAAGGAATACAATATCTGCACGAACCAACGAACTTAATCATCACTGGGGCCATTGATGATTTGTGGCAAAATTCCAAAGGAGAATATATTGTTGTTGATTATAAAGCAAC
>JAUVKU010000006.1 GCA_030596105.1 bacterium | reverse complement strand
GTGTTAATATGCCAACAGGAGCTGAACTTCATGGCTGGTCTTTTGCTAATGACTATTTTTATGACGACGGAGAGGAGGTGATTGGGGCTTATGATGAATGGTTGCGGTTGAATAGCTCAGGACACTTCACAAACGGTGTTTATACCCCTGGTGAGCTTTGGGTGAGCGGTCTTTTATACACAGGTGCCGATTTTAGATTTAATGGCGATTTAATGCCAGATGGAGCTACTTGCTCCAATGGACAGATATTGCAAAGAACAGGACCCGATAACTGGGATTGTGTTAATATGCCAACAGGAGTTAATCTCAACGGCTGGTCTTTTACTGATAATGAATTTTTTGACGATGGGGAGTCGGTAATCGCGGCTTATGATGAATATTTGCGACTAAACCATAACGGACATTTTACTAACGGTGTTTATACTCCTCATGGTTTATATTCTGGTGGTCTTTTGCGCACAAGTAGCGACTTTAGATTTGATGGCGACCTAATGCCAGATGGAGCTACTTGCTCCAATGGACAGATATTGCAAAGAACAGGAGTTGATAACTGGGATTGTGTTAATATGCCAGGAGATTGTACGACTATAACTGACAAGGTTTGGGGAGATTTTGGAGCGAATATACAAATATCTAAAGATTGCCCAGCTGGTTATTTTTTAACAGGTGGAGGATGTGGATTTGCAACAGCTTTTTCTGGATATATATCAATTAACAGAATAGCTGGTACGGGATTTCCAAATAGATGGCAATGTGCTGGTGAATTAAAACCGACATACAGTGATTGGCTTTACATTGATATTAAGTGTTGTAACTTTTAGATGAAAATGGTGAAATAGTTGTAGGGATTCCAGATTATTTTGAAGTAATGATTATGAAAAAGGATAATATTTACATCTAGACGCTTTCTAAAAACAATAGTTTAGAATTTTAAAACAAAAAATCTCTCCCGATAAAATCGGGAGAGGTTTTTAATAGATATGTTCTAAGATTAACATTTTGACAAGTCTATAAGCCGAATTTTGTTAAACCTTGAATAAGGTTATAGATGATTATCAATCTAGACCCCAAACCTGTTATTTGATAGGTTTATAAGATTACTCTTGGGCTCTTGCGAGCTACTCTGAGATAGCTATAAATAACTATCTCAATTTTGCTCTTGCGCTCAATAAGGATTTAGCCGTTTCATTTCTATATTACTATAGAACTATTCCGACTTTTATATAAAATTATATAGCTATCGGAGTCGCTATGTTTTTCAACATCGCGCGTCTCTGCTCGCACCTCTATTTCCCGATTTTCATATAAAATTATACAGTTATCGGGGAACGACGGGAATTACCCGCTATTTTTTAGATTCCATTTGAGTGGAAAATAAGTGTTCGGACTTTCCTCTCCGATTTTCATATAAAATTATATAGTTATCGGAGCAATCATCCAACTTGTCAAAACATTTATATTATAAATCAATTTATTGAATTTGTCAAAATTTCGCGTTTTTTTATTTTTTAAATAGAGTGTGATATAATAAATATATGAAGCAGATAATTATTATTTTAATTGTAGCCTTGCTGGCAATAATTGGTCTATTTTTTGTTTCGTCAACATTCAGAGAAGTTGAGATAGTTGTTGATCCTAAATTAGAATTAGCTGAATTGTCGAAAAAAGGTATATTTAAGGAAATCGTTATAAAAGAAAATGAAGCTGTTTTAGATTTTGAAGTTAATGTTGAAGAAAAAAAAAGGTTTTTTGATGCGCCAGAGATTGTGAGAGCCATCTATCTTACAGAATGGTCAGCTGCTACAGGGTGGAGAGTTCAGCAAGCAATTGAGCTTGCAAGTTCTACTGAAATGAATACTATTGTGGTGGATATTAAGGATTGGTCTGGTTTTATTATTTACGACACTAATGTTCCAGAAGCAGATGAATATGGGGCTGAAAGAATCTTAATTCCCGAGATAGGGGCTTTTTTAGAGAGTTTGCATCAACAAGATATTTATGTGATAGGGCGGATTGCTGTTTTTCAAGATCCTATTTTGGCTCAAGCAAGACCTGATTTGGCGATTCAAAGCAAATCAGCAACATCTTCCGTATGGCTTGATAATTCTGGGTTGGAGTGGATTGATCCATCAGCCAAAGAAGCGTGGGATTATAATATTGCTATCGCAAAAGACGCGCTTGAACAGGGTTTTGACGAAATAAATTTTGATTATATTCGTTTTCCTTCGGACGGGGATTTAAAAGATATGGAGTTTCTTTTTTACAACGCGACAACGACAAGGCATTTAGCAATCAAGGAATTTTTCCAGTATCTTAGAAATAAACTTCCCAAAGCAGTGCTTTCTGCTGATTTGTTTGGCTTAACTACGGTTAATTTTGATGATATTGGAATAGGGCAGATTATTGAGCATAGTTTTGAATATTTTGATTATGTTTGTCCAATGGTTTATCCCTCCCATTATGCTGATGGATTTTTAGGATATAAAAATCCAAATGATTATCCTTATGAAATTGTAAAATATTCAATGGATAGCGCAATAGAAAGATTAATAAAATTTAATCAATCTAAAGAAGTTTTGTTGAAAGCAAAATTAAGACCATGGCTTCAAGATTTTGTTTTGTCTGGAGATGTTTTTAATGCTGAAATGGTGAAAGCCCAAATACGAGCAACGCAAGATGCGTTAGGGAATGATTTTCACGGCTTTATGTTGTGGAATTCAAGAAATATTTATAGCGAAGAAGTTTTCAAATAGCAAAAAATATAAGCGTTGTTACGGTGCTTGAATTTTCGTCGCTCGCCCATTACGAAAATAAATTTTCGCATGGGTTTGCTAGGAAATATAAGCGTTGCTTGTATTTGGGTTGAGCTGGGCTTAAACTTTTTGTTTAAGTCTTTTTTGATTAAAATTTTTGACAAATAGTGTTAGATGGGTTAGCGTATATAGACGGTTCTTTAAGAATATAATATGGAATAAGAAGATAAGAGCTGATAGATTTGAATAATAAGTCTATAAAAAGGAGGTAGGAAAATGACAGAAATAAGAATTCACGGAAGAGGCGGTCAGGGTGGTGTAACACTTGCCCAGTTATTAGCTATGGGATTTGTTTCGGAAGGAAAGGACGCTCGTTCTTTTCCGCTGTTTGGCGCCGAGAGAAGGGGAGCTCCAGTCATTGCCTTTGCTAGAATTTCGGATTCCAAAATTTTTCGTAGAGATCAGGTTTATGAGCCCGATTTTGTAGTTGTTTTAGATCCGTCTTTAATGGAAATAGGCAACATCACAAAAGGGTTTAAATCAAATACAGTTCTTTTGATTAATACGCGTGAAAAACCAAGCGGTTTTAAGGATTCATGTATTCCAAGAATAGTTTGTGTGGACGCAATAAAAATAGCTTTAAAGCACGGTTTGGGCACAAAGACAAATCCTTTTGTGAACACAGTAATGCTTGGCGCAATAGCTAAGGTTATTGGATCGCCGTCGCTTAAAGATATTGTTATTGCTATTGAAGAAATGGGTATGTCGCGTTTAAGAGAAAACATTGAAGCGACAAAAGAAGCGTATAAGGAGGTAGAAATATGAACGAAAAAGAGGACGAAATTCCCATTACCAGTATGAGCAATGGAACTACAGAGGGAAATTTGACTGGCAGTTGGAGAACATCAAGACCGTTTTACGATGAGAAGATTTCTCCATGCTCTGATGCTTGTCCAGTTTCGCAAAACATTCCTAAGTGGATGAATTTGCTTAGAAAGGGAGAGACAAAGAAGGCATGGGAAGCTCTAATTGAAAGTAATCCGTTGCCATGGACAACTTCTAAGGTGTGTCAGGGGTTTTGTGAAATCGCATGCAATAGAAATGAATTTGATGAATGTGTGTCAATCAATAAGACAGAAAGGTTTTTAGGTAAATACGCGTTAGATCAAGGTTGGTCTCCAAAAGAAGTTGAAATCCCTATGGCGATTGAAGATGCTTTGCGACAAAGAAAAAAAATAGCTATTATTGGTTCAGGTCCAGCAGGACTTTCTTGCGCTTATCAATTAGGTAGGCAGGGCCATTCAGTAACTATTTTTGAGGCATTATCAGAGATAGGCGGATTATTAAAAGCTGGAATTCCTGAATTTCGTTTGCCAAATAAAAAGGTTGATAGAGAAATTGATAATAATATTTTGAAACCCTTTGATATAGCGGTAAAAATTAGTCATATTGTTGACAATAAGGAATTTATATATCTAAGAGATAGGTTTGATGCTGTTTTTGTGGCAACAGGTTTGCATAAATGTCTAAAACTTGGAATTCCTGGCGAAGACGCTGAGGGAGTTATTTACGGTTTAGATTTTTTAAAGAAAGTAAATCTTGGTCAAGTTGTAGAACTTGGAGAGCGAGTGGTGATAATTGGTGATGTAAACACAGCTATTGATTCCGCTCATTGCGCGCAACTTCTTGGCAAAGATGTTATTGTTTTTTGCGAGAAAAATAGAGAAGAAATTCCAAAATTTTTGCAAATGGGAATTAAGGCAGTTGAAAAGAATGGGGCTAAGTTTTTTTTCTCAGAAAAAGCAGTAAGCATTTATTCTGAGAATAACAGGGTCAATGGCATTACAGTAGAAAATGCGGAAAAAAATCGTAAATTTTTTGCTAACATAAATAATGTGATTATTGCTACTGGTGAAGAACCAAACCTTGATTTCATAAATTATGAGAGTGCGTTTAATTCCAATGTATTTTTTGGCGGAGATGTTATAACACGGGCAAGCAATGTTGCTGCGGCGATTGGTTCAGGTAGAAAAGTAGCAGAAAAGATTGCTCTCTATTTAGAGAGCGGAAAATATCACAACGAGCAAGACAAAGAGAATAAAAAGATGGTTGGGCTTAATGATTTGAACTTGAATTATTTTGAACATAGTAAGCGTTCAAAGAAAATTATTGATGCTGAGACGGCAATAAAAGAAGCAAATAGATGTTTTAGCTGTGGATCTTGTATGGATTGCGGGAATTGTGAGCGGTTTTGTCCTGATTTAGCTGTTTATAAGAATAAGGAGCAATACGATATTAATTATGACTATTGTAAGGGTTGTCTTATTTGTAAAGAAGAATGCCCATGTGGTGTTATAAGTTCAGAGTTAGAGACAGAAGCTATTGAAAGAAAAAAGAATGGAGGTAAAAAAGATGAGTAAGAAATTAATGACTGGAAATTCTGCGGCAGCTTACGGTGTGTTATTGGCGAATCCAGATGTTGTTCCGGTTTATCCGATTACGCCATCAAGCTCTATTTCTGAGAAAATAGTAGAGTTTGTGGCAAAAGGGATGTTGAATGCAAGGATTATCAATGTAGAATCAGAACAATCATCAATTTCGGCTTGTCTTGGGGCCTCAATGACTGGTGCGCGAGTTTTTACAGCGACATCTAGTCAAGGATTAGCGTTGATGCATGAAATACTTTTCGGAGTTTCTGGTTTTAGGTTGCCCGTTGTGATGGTGAATGTAAACAGGTCTCTTTGGTCTCCATGGAATTTGTGGGCTGATCATAGTGATTCATTGGCGCAAAGAGACACTGGCTGGTTACAATTTTATTGCGAGTCTGGGCAAGAGGCTTTGGACACAGTTATTCAGTCGTACAAAATTTCTGAAGACAGAAGCGTTCTTTTGCCAACAATGATAAATTTGGAAGGATTTATTCTTTCGCATACTACGGAGCCAGTAGATATTCCATCACAGGAATTAGTTGATAAATATTTGCCAAAGAGAGAGCCAGAGTTTAAACTTGATATTTCTGATCCGCACGCTTTTGGTGCTATGTCTCCCGATCCAGAAGTGGCAATGGAAATGAAGCGCAAGATGTATGAGGCAATGGAAAGAGTGAATATAGTAGCTCAAAAAGCAGACAACGATTTTTATAAGCTTTTTGGTCGGAGATATGGAGTTATAGAGAGGTATGGTCCTGAAAATCCAGATACAATGTTGGTTACAGTAGGGACTATAACAGGCACAGCAAGAGAAACAATCAATAGAATAAAAAACAACGAAGATATTGGTTTATTAAAAATCAAAATGTTTCGTCCTTTTCCATCAAAAGAAATAAATAAAGCGTTAGAAGGTGTCAAGAGCGTTGCTGTAATTGATAAAAATGGCGGAGGAATATTTGCTCATGAATTGAAGTCAGCTGTAGGAAAAGAGAATTTAAATATTCGTAGCTTTATTGCTGGTGTTGGTGGTAAGGATGTTACTCCAAAAACTATTAATGACATAATAAGCAATACCTTTAGGAATTCAGAATCAACAAAAGAACCCGTTTGGATGCTTGATAAAATTAAAGATTTGAAAGCGCCAAATAAGCAGAATGGCAATAGAGAGCTTATGTGTTCAGGTCATACAGCTTGTCCTGGTTGTGGTGGGATTATTGCTATAAGGCATATTGTTAAAACTTTGGGACATAAGACAATAGTAGTTGTTCCAGCATGTTGTTTTACTGTTGTGTCAGGGCCTTATCCAACTTCAGCTTTGGGAGTGCCACTTTTGCATACAGCGTTTGAAGTTGCTGCATCAGCTGCATCAGGAGTAAGAGCTGGTTTAGATGCTCAAAGAGATAAAGAAACTATTGTGCTTGTGATTGCTGGTGATGGAGGGACTTACGATATAGGTCTTCAAGCTCTTTCGGGGGCAGCAGAAAGGAATGAAAACATTATATATGTTTGTTATAATAATCAAGCATATATGAATACTGGAATTCAGGCGAGTGGAGCAACGCCAACAGGAGCTTGGACAACAACTAGTCTTAAGGGAAAACTTGGAGCAAGAAAAAATTTGCCAGAAATAATGGCTGCGCATAGGATTCCGTATGTTGCCACAGCAAGTATTTCTCATTTAGACGATTTAATAAGAAAGGTTAAAAAAGCAAAAGAGATAAATAGGCAAGGCAAAGGAACAGCTTATTTAGAAGTGCTTTGTCCATGTCCGTCTGGATGGAAATATGTTTCAAATTTGACTATTGATTTAGCTAGAATGGCAGTGAAAACAGGAGCTTGGCCATTATATGAAATTGAAAATGGAGAGAAGAGGATTATTAATTATGAGCCAGAAGATGGCTTAAGCATCAAAGAGTATCTTAAATTACAAGGACGATTTAAGGGTATTCAGAATAAAGACGAGATCGTGAAAGAAATTCAAGAAAATGTTGACAAAGAGATGTCTCGGCTTAAAAAGCTTAGCCAACTTTAAACAAAGAAACAAAATAAAAAAAATAAAGTTCCAATAAGATTGGAACTTTTTAATTTTTTAATAATCGGAAGTTGAACTTCCGATTATTGATTCTAAATAAAAAACCCAGAAAACTGGGTTTATTTTTATAAATTTTTTGCTTCATCGCTGAGTTTTAAGATATTTTGGCATACTCGTTGTCCTTTCGTTTTAATGTATTCTGCTTTTGTCATTGATCCGTCTCTTTGTCCTGTGATTGCTCCAGCATGACCTAGTGGCGTTTGCGTTTTAGGAGCGAATGTTCCAGCTATAAAGAATAATACGGGTTTTGGATAGTTGTTTTCAGTTATATAGTCAGCTGCTTCTTCTTCAAGTTTTCCGCCTATTTCTCCGCCTATAATCACGGCTTTTGTATTTTTATCATTTTTTACTATTTTTAGCATATCAACGAAATCTGTTCCAATAATTGAATCACCACCAATACCGACTAAAAAAGACATTCCTACATTCGCTTTTTTAAGCAGAATGGCGATCTCCGTGCATACGCTTCCACTTCTGGAAAAAACAGCAATATGTCCTTTTTTTTGGAATATGGAATTTGGGAGTATTCCAATTTTACATTCTTTTGGAACACCCATTCCTGGAGTGTTTGGACCGATCAATACAGTGTCTTTTCCAAATGCTTCAAGGTGCGCTTTGATTTTAACCATTTGCCATTGTGGTAATTTTTCTGTTATAGCTATTATCAAAGGGATCTTGGCGTTTATTGCTTCAATTATAGCGTCTGTAGCTGGAAAGATTGTTTTTGGTTTTCCTGTTTCATCTTTCCCTATAAGCATTGGAGGCACAAAGATAATTGATGCGTCAATTTTGCCTATTTGGTCCATTGCTTGTTTAATATCATTGAACACTGGTATGCCTTCCACTTCAAGTCCTCCTTTTCCTGGTGTAACCACGGCTTTTATTTGAGTTCCAAAGATAAGCATTTCTTTAATGTGTCGGCGACCCGTAGATCCAGTTCCACCCTGAACCAATACTCTCGTTCTTTTTCCTGTTATCATTTTATCTTGCCCCCTGTTGTTTAGTTAAGCTAACTAATTTATTAAAAGCTGTTTCGTAATCATCAGAAGCATACAACATATTTGGTTGCATTTTGTTTATTTTTTCAATCGTTTTTTTGTCGCATCCTTGTAATCTGAAAACCATCGGCATTTCTATTTCTTTATTTTCATTTAAAAGCGAAAGCGAGTTAATGATTATTTCTTTTGCTATAACGCCCGTGTATATGTTCGCGAAGAAATAATCTGCTTGCGAATCTACCATAACAACTCTAATGAGTTCAGCGAATTCTTCGGCTGTGGTAGACGCTGCAACATCTATGTCAATAAAGCCAGATAGCTTCAAATTTTCATAGTGAAGTAGATCAATTGTCGCCATTAACATACCCGCTCCGTGTGCGATCATTGATATATTTCCATAGTCAGAAACAGGAAGAGGGACATATATTTGTTTTGTTTCTCGTGGTAAGCCAACTATATCAGCTATTTCCAGACCAGTTAAGGCCGACTCGTCCACCGTGATTTTTGCATCTAAAGCAATAAATTCTTTTTCGTAAGTTAAGACCATTGGGTTGATTTCTAACAGAATAAGTTGGTTTAATTCAAAGATATCGTAAAGTTTTTTTATTAAATTTCCGAGTTTTATTGTTTCCGATTTTTCTAATCCGCAAAAATCAGCTAAGCTTTTTATTCTGTAATCTTCAAGGTAATCACCTAATTTTAGTAGGGGATTTATTTCTAGCTTTTTTATTTTTTTTGGGTTAGATTTGCTGATTTCTTCTATATCTACCCCTCCCTCTGGACTTATTGAAATTATTGGTTTTCCAGTGGCTCTATCTATTACAAAACTAATATAAAGCTCTTTTTCAAATGAAATTTTTTCTTCAATTAAAACTTTTTTAATCGTTTCTGGGAAATCGGTTTGAGTGGTGCTTATTTTTTGTCCGATCATTTTTTCAGCCAATTTTAATGCGTGTTCAATTGTGTAAGCAGAATGAATAAATCCTGCTTTTCCACGGCCACCCGTTAATGTTTGTGGTTTTATGATAAGACTTGTTATGTCTTGAAGAACAAAATTTAATGGAAAGTCAATAATATTTTCCATAAGTCCTGTTTCAGTTAAAAGACCGCTTCCAGGCATTTTTATTCCGTATTTATTCAATATCTTTTTTGCCTTATATTCCTCTATCTTTTTCATTTTAATCGTTTCTCCTATTAAGTTGTTAAATAACTTGTCTAAAATATTATAATAGAATGACACAATTTGTCAATCTGATTTTGAGAGTGTTTTGCATTATTCAAAGCAGTTGATATAATTAAACAATGAATAAATTTTCATTTTTTATAAAAATTCTTTTTTTTGGAGTAGCGTGTTTTGTCGCTACGATTTTTATTTTTCCTGAAACTATGGCTGTTGTTGAAAGTTCCAAGAGCAATTTAGCATTTTTGGTTGATAGATACGAGGTTGAAGTTCAAGAAATTCAAGTTTCTGATTTATTCCAGATAGACATTGAAAACGATATGGATTTTGTTCAAGCTCGGTATTTAAAAAATTTTACTACTGAGAAAAAAAATGAATTTATATTAAAACAGAGAGATTTTTTAGAAGTGAATTTATCAGAAATGAAAATAAATGTTTTTCAAAAAGGTTTTTTAGAAAAGAGTTTTTCTATTTTAGCTATCGGTGATCCCGATTTTTGGGCTGGAACGCCAACAGGGCTTTATGATGTGATTTCAAAAAATGCCAATGCTTATTCTGCGGCAGCGGAAGTTTATATGCCATGGAGCATTAATTTTTATGGCAAATATTATATTCATGGCGAACCTTATTTTTATGGAGGGCAAAAAACTAATTTTAATGAAACTGGCGGTTGTATTCGGTTAATAGATAATGATGCAAAACAGCTTTATAATTTAGCAGAAAAAGAAATGCCGATTTTGGTTGTTGATAGAAAAAATAGAGATTATCACAATAGAGATTTTTTCAAATCAGGATTGATTTCAGGAGTTTCGGCAAAATCTTATTTAGTTGCTGATTTGGATTCTGGTTTTGTGTTTTCTGAAAAAAATTTTCAAACTCAATTGCCGATTGCTTCTTTAACTAAATTGATGACTGCTGTAATAGTTGCGGAACAAGTAGATTTAAGAAAGTCTATTTTGGTTAGAAAATGGATGATTGAGCCTTTTGAGTCTTTCTCTTGGTTTTTTCCAAAATTAGAAATAGGAGAAAGATATAGTGTTGTAGAGCTTTTTTATCCTTTGTTGATAGAATCTTCAAATGATGTGGCTGAAGCGATTAGTTATTTTTTGGGTAGAGGAGCGACTATAGATTTTATGAATGAGAAAGCAATTTCAATTGGTATGCAAAATACTAAATTTGTCGGACCAAGTGGATTAGATGAAAAAAATATTTCTACAGCTCAAGATCTTTTTTATTTAGGAAAATATATTTTTGATGTTCGTTCTCCTTTGTTAAAAATTTCAAAAAGTGAAAAAGTTTTGAGTTTTGGTTCGGTTAGTTTCAAGGATTTAAAGAATAAAAATATTTTTTCAACTTCCAGCGATTTTTTAGGAGGAAAAACTGGCTATATTGAGGCGTCTGATTACAACGGTTTGTTTTTGTTCAATTTTGCTAACGCCAATGGACAGGATTATAATATTCTCATCGTTCTTTTGGGCTCTAATGGTTTAGAAAAAGATGTTTTGCGAAGTCTTGAATGGCTTAACAATTAGGGTATAAAAATAGCTATAGGGGTGATTTTTTGGTATAATTATATAATTGTATGATTATGAGAAGTTAATATTGAGAATTAATTTTTTGATATAATTTTAAGGTAAAAATATTTATGGCAACTGATGTTAAAATAATCAATATTGGCGCAAATAATCTTTCTGAGCATGGAATTTTTTGTGTTAAAAATATAAAACACGAAGGATACCAAGCAAAATTTGATTGGTTAAAAAAACGCTTTGCCGATGGCTTAAAATTAAAATTTGTATATTTTAAAGATGAAAAAAATCCAGTTGGATTTATTGAATATATACCAGGAGAATATGCGTGGAGGGGAGTAGAAGCTAAAGGGTATATGTTTATACATTGTATGTATTTGAAATCTAAATATCGCAACAAGGGCTATGCCTCTCGTTTGTTAGAAAAATGCGTTCAAGATGCGAGAAAAGAAAATTTGTTTGGTGTTGTGGTGATTGCAAGTCAAGGTCCGTGGTTGGCAGGAAAAGAGTTTTTTTTGAAAAATGGATTTGAATTAATTGCTAAAAAAGAGCCATTGTTTGAGTTGTTAGTTAAAAAATTTTCAAAAGATGCTCCATCGCTTAAGTTCAGCAGAACAAGAGAAAAGAATTTGAAAAAATATGGAAAGGGATTAACGGTTATTTATGCCAATCAATGCCCATTTATTATTAAAAGCATTAAAGAATTAGCTGTCGTGGCAAAAGAGATGGCTATAAAAATAAAGATAGTTAAGCTTAAAAATTGTAAGCAAGCGCAAAACGCCCCTTCTCCTTATGGCGTGTTTAGTATTTTGTATAATGGAAAGTTGCTCGCAAATCATTATATAAGTAAAACAAGATTTAAGAATATTATTAATAAGGAGTTAAAATAATTAAAAATAACATAATGAAGAACAAAATCTTTTTAATCGGTGGTTTCCTTGCGATAATTGTAACAATTTTAATTTTATCTCAAGTAGCGCAAAAGAATGCAAAAACTGATATTAATTCACATATCCAAGATAGCATTTGTTTTAAGGGTAGTTGTTTTCTTGTTGAATTAGCTAAATCACCAGAACAAAGGGCTTTGGGTCTGATGTTTAGAGAGAACTTGGGGGACAATAGGGGAATGCTTTTTATTTTTGAGCAAGAAAAAAAATATTCTTTTTGGATGAAAAATACGCTTATTGCTTTGGATATTATTTGGATAAACAACGACAAAGAAGTTGTGTTTATAAAAAAAGATGCGCAACCGTGTAAAAGCGAAAATTGTGAAAAAATAAGTCCTAATGAAAATGCGAAATATGTTTTGGAATTAAATGCTGGCATAACAGACGCTATCAATCTTAACATTGGAAGCAAATTAATTTTTAATATTAGCGAAGGCATGGAGATGTAATAAAATAAGCCAAAATTAGTTATAATGAGCTTGACAAATTCTGTGGAAATAGTATAATAAAGATGATTAAAATGACAAAAGAAAAGGTTGTATTAGATGGCAGAGAAATGTGTCGCGAAATGGGATGGGTCTCTTATCATAATGGTAAATTTTTCACAGCTGAGGATGAGCGGAAAATAAGGGAACAGCAAATAAGAGAAAAATTACCTACATTAAAGGTGTGTTCAACGCTGATGACGACAAAGGGGACTCCCGAAGAACTGCGCAAATACAGAGAAGATTTATAAACGAAGCAAGCGAAATTATTTTTTTGCTTGCTCTTTTTATTGGTAAATATATTTTTTTATTAAGATAATACAATCGGTAGTTTTTTCGGACAGCAATTTTTAATTGTGGTATAATATATATAAGATTATTGAATAATATGAAAACTATAAAGGAAATAAAAATTATTTGGAAATATCTTAGAAATTATAAAACAAGGGTTTATAAAACTGCGGTTTTGGCAATGTTTGGATCTGTTTTTGTCGCAATTATTCCTTATATTTATGGTAGATTGGTTGATACGGTTTCTTTAGAAGTTTTTGATACCAATTTTGTATTTGCGCTTTTGGGGGTATGGTTTGTGATTAACGCATTTTCTTCTTTATTAGATAAAGCTACTTTTGAAAGAAGAAACTCTATAGGAATAGATGTTTCAAATGATTTAACTTGCAAGGCCTCTGCGCATGTTATGTCTTTACCTTTGAAGTTTCACAAAGAAAGAAAAGTTGGTGAAATTTTTTCTCGTATTGATAGAGCGTCAATGTATATCGCAAGAATTATTGAGGACATTGTTTTTTTAACATTGCCACAGCTTTTTACTGTTTTTGTAGGGATTTTAATTATGTTTTTTATGGAATGGCGTTTGGGGCTATGTGCTTCTATTTTATTTTTTGGTTATATCTTAATAACTATTTACAAAACCGCGCCAATAGTTGAAACACAGGAAAAACTTAATAAGGTTTTTGAGAAAGCTTATGGTAATCTTTACGATTCTTTTTTAAATATTGCGACAATAAAATCATGCGCCGTAGAAGATACTCAGAAACAAAAAACCGAAAAAGATTTTAAAGAAAATTTAGGCAATGTTTACAAGGATTTTATGGGATTATGGGCGTCTTTGAATCTTTGGCAACAGTTTTTTTTCGGAACTGGGTTTTTAGCTATTTTCGGATTTGCCATATTTTCTTTAAATGATGGTTTGATTTCAACTGGAAAGCTAATAATGTTTTTAGGTTATCTTGGGCTTATGCGAGAGCCGTTAAGAGATATTGGCAGAAGATGGAAGGTGTTTAAAACAGGGATGCCAGCAATTAAAAGAGTAGAAGATCTTTTAGGAGAGAAAACAGAAAATTATAAAAAACACGGAAAAATTTTAGATGAAGTTTGTGGAAAAATAGAATTTAAAAATGTTAGCTTTGGCTATGAAAAGGGAATGACAACATTGAAAGGCATTAATTTTACTTCTTTGCCTGGCGAAAAAATTGCTATTGTTGGTGGAAGTGGAGAGGGAAAAACAACTTTGGTTGATTTGATTTCGCTTTACTTGCTTCCAACGAGGGGTAAAATTTTACTTGACGGAGTAAACATTAGAGATTTGAATCTTAATTTTTTAAGAAAAATTATTGCTTATGTTCCACAGGAAATAATTTTATTTAACGATACAATTAAAAATAATATCTGTTATGGCAAGCCAGACGCCAATGACGATGAGGTTAAAGAGGCGGCAAGGGGTGCGCGAGCTTCACGGTTTATAGAAAATTTTTCAAAAGGATACGCCCAATTAGTTGGAGAGCGGGGAGTTAAGCTTTCTGGCGGGCAGAAACAACGATTGGCGATTGCCAGGGCGTTAATTCGCAATCCTAAAATTTTGATTTTAGACGAAGCAACATCGGCGCTAGATGTTGAATCAGAAAAAATGGTTCAAGATGCTTTGGAAAAATTAATTCAAGGGAGAACTACTTTTATAATTGCGCACCGTTTAAGCACTGTCCAGCAAGCTGATAGAATTTTGGTTCTAGAGAAGGGGAGAATTGTTGAGCAGGGAACTCACAAACAACTTATTAAGAAAAAAGGCGTTTATTTCAAATTTTATTCCATTCAATCTAAGATGTAATTGAAAAAGGTTGGAGGTTTTTAATTAATAAAATATAAAATAATGGATATAAAAAAAATAATTATTGCGGGTGTTCTTACTACAATTATTAGTACTATTTTAGATTTTCTAACTTGTGGAGGGTTTTTTAATTGGGTTTATCAATTAGAACCAACAAATGTTTGGAAGCCAATGACAGGTATGACTGGTTCGTGGTTTGCGTTAGTGTTTTTAGGTGGCTTGTTTTTTAATTTTATTTTGGCTTGGGTTTATATGCTTTTATACAAAGCAATACCAGGAGATGGAATTAAAAAAGGATTTAATTTTGGAATTTTAGTTTGGTTAGTTGGGATTTCGCCTGGGTTATTTGCTATTTATATGACGATGACAGTAGCAACAATAGTTATTGTTTATTGGTGGCTTTTCGGTTTTATACAGTTGTTAATCTTTGGTGGAATTATAGCTATGATTTGTAGTCCAAAAGTTGAAGGCTTGTCTCGCAAAAGCGAGGCAATTGTAAACGAAGAAGAAGTCAAAGAAGAAAAGGAAGAAAAAGAGGAATCGCAAACGCCAGTATTTGGAGTTGAAGAATTAAAAGTTAAAGAATTTGAAACAGAAAAAACAGAGTCAGAGTTAGAAGAGTTGAATGAAGAGTTGAATATTGAAGAATCAAAAACAGGAGAGGGGTGGGGAGAAGTAGCAGTAGTAGAAGAAGATAAGAAAGCATTAAAAATTTAATTTTCGTTAGATTTTATTGATTGTTAAAAAACAGTATCATTTGTGGTACTGTTTTATTTTTATTCTATTCTATTCTATTCTCTTCTGTAGTTAGGTAGAAGAATTGGAGAAATTTTGTTCGGATTTATGTTAAGTTCTCTTAACTTTCGGTGATAGCGGGCAATATGGTTAAGCGTTAGCTTGCTGTTGTTTCCTATGTTTTTTGCTTTCAATGCAGCGTATTTACCAGCCCTTATTCCAAAAACAATAATATCTGCAAGAGAATTTCCCATTAAGCGGTTTTCTCCATGAATTCCACCGCTTGCTTCTCCAATTACGAAAAGATTTTCAACGCTTGTTTCTCCTTTGTCGTTAATTACAATTCCTCCGTTTTGGTAGTGTTGTGTTGGGTAGATAAGTATTGGGTCTTTGCTAATATCTATGTTAAATCTACTATATTGCCTTAGCATTGCTGGAAGTTGATTGTTGACAGTATTTTCGCCCTTAAGAACATCTATGAGAGGTGAATCAAGCCATACTCCGAGAATTCCGCTTGGCGCGCGGATTCCATTTCCTTTTTCACATTCTCTAATTATTGCCGCTGCTACAACATCTCTGGGTTCTAATTCGTTGATAAATCTTTTTCCTTGCGAGTTAACTAAATGAGCCCCTAATCCACGAACTTTTTCAGTGATTAGCAATCCTAGAATTTGTTCTGGAAAAGCAGCACCTGTTGGGTGATATTGTATCGTGTCCATAAACGAAAATTTACATCCTGCGCGATAAGCCAATACCAATCCGTCAGCAGTTGCTCCATAATGGTTAGTTGTTGGAAATTTTTGAATATGTAGTCGTCCAGAACCGCCTGTGGCTATTATTGTCGTCTTTGCTTGAACGATTTGATATTCTTGAGTTTCCATATTTAGAGTAATAGCTCCAACGCATTTTCCATGGTCATCAGTTAAAAGTTCGCAAGCCGATGTAAATTCCAAGATATCAATTTGTTTGTTTAGAACCTCGTCTTTCAATGTTTTCATTATTTCGCCACCAGAATAATCGCGACAAGAATGCATTCTTTTTTTTGAAGTGCCACCGCCATGAATGGTAATCATTGAACCGTCTTTTTCTTTGTCAAACATTGTCCCAAGATTTTCCAACCAAGAAATAGCGTTCGGAGCGTCCATTACCAACGCTTTTACCAGCTCTGGATCATTCTTAAAATGTCCGCCACCCATTATATCTAAATAATGTATTGCTGGTGAATCATTTGGTTTGTCAGCTGCTTGAATTCCTCCCTGTGCCATTATGGTGTTTGCATCTCCTAATCGTAGTTTTGTTACTAAAAGAACTTTTGCGTTATTTTCTGAAGCAATTAATGCAGCCGTGCTTCCAGCTCCTCCGCCACCGATAATTAAAACATCTGTTTTTAAAGTTGTCTTTGAAAGATTGAAATTATCGGGTGAAAAAGGGCTGTATGCTTCTAATAATTCAATAAACTCTTTTGGAATTTGTTCGCCTTTATTTGGACCAATTCTCAATTTTTTTTTCATGCCAGCTTTATAATCAGGATGAAAACTTTGTAAAAGTTTTGTTTTTTCTTTGTCGTTTAATAGCAATAAGGCTTGTTTTATTCTTTCAGATTGAGTTTGTTTAAGAATTTTTAATGCTTTGGTCATTTCTTCGCTATACATTTTTTTTCCTCTTTTTTATATTTCCTAGCGAGCCCACGAGTGAAAGCTTGCTTTCATTTGGGGCGAGCGACGGAAATACACAAGATGTTATTTCCCGCAACATCTTTTATTTTTCTATCTCTCTTTTAAAATAAAGCTCTTTAAGGCTTTTTTCATCTAGGGTGACGAGTTTGTCAACATCTTTGTTGAATTTGTGATTATGGATTTCTTGCATTCTTTGTTTGAGGTGTTCTGCCTTTGGAGCAATAGATTTTCCGTATAAGCGTCGGCAGAGGATTGATATGTTATATTGAGCTATTTCCGCTGGACACCTTGAAGCGCACAATCCGCACATTAAGCAGTCAAAAGAAAGTTTAGCCGCTTTTTCAATGTCGCCCCTTATTGCTAATTGCATAATATCCATTACCTCTAATTCTTGTGGACAGATTTTTTTACAAGCGTTACAGCCAACACATCTATAAAGTTCAGGGTAAGTTTTAAGAATTTGTTCTGGGGTTGGTTCGGCTTTTTCAATATCGTATATGGCTTTTGGAGCTGGGAAAAATGGGATTTGTGTTAAATACATTCCATCTTCTACTAGTGTCTGACAAGCAAGTCCTACTTTGATTTTATAATCATTATATGTTCTCCATACTGTAGCGCAAGCTCCACAAAAACCTCCTCTACATCCACATCCACGCAATAGTTTATATCCCGCGTATTCAAATGCCTTCATTATTGTCAAATTTTTAGGCACATCATACGGTTTGCCCATAATATAGATTCTAATTTTGTCTTCTGTCATTTTTTAATCTCCTTTAAATCAAATTGTGCTTTTTTAGTAGAAAACGGGGATCAACCCGATGTTTATCAAATCCAAGAAGAGATTGGTCTATCTCTAAGGCAAGTCCTAAAATTTGTGTAAAGTAGAATATCGGAATTTGTTTTTCAGGAGTTAGTTCTTTTTGTGCTTGTTCCAGATTGTAAAAACACAATGGGCAACTTACAGTTATAGCGTTCGCACCTGCTTTTTTTGCTGAAGTAAGAATTTGCTCCGAAGCTTGTTTTGCGATTTCGGGAAATTTTACGGTAAGATAACTTCCGCAACATTTTAATTTATAAGGGAAATCAATTGCTTTTGCTCCCAAGCTTTTTACAAAATCATCTAATATCTTTGGTTGTTCTGGTTTGTCTAATTGAATTTCGTCATAAGGACGAAGCAATAGACACCCGTAAAAACAAGCGACATTTAATCCTTTAAGTTTTGTTTTAATTTGCGTTGTTAATTTATCAAAACCAATTTCGTCACGCAAAAGTTCTAATAAGTGAAGCGTTTCTACTTCTCCAGAATAGGGGACTTGAAAATCTCGTTCCAGAAAAAGGTTAATTTTTTTCTGTTTTTCTTTGTCCTGTTTTATTGCTAAATTTGCTCGTTTGAGCGTGTTATAACAACAGTTGCACCCAGTTGCTAATTTACATCCGTGTTTGTTCGCATTCGCGAGATTTCTTATTGGAGCCACTAAATTCATTATATTTGTGTCAATTAATGGAAATGCTGTTCCGCAACAAGTCCAAGAAGTAAGCTCTTCTAAATTAATTCCCAAAATTTTAAAACTTTCTTTTGCAGATATGTCAAAATTTTTTGCTTTAATATAAAGCGCGCATCCAGGATAATACTGTATTGTTTTCATTTTTTTTTCTCATTCAGTAAGTTTTCGCGAAGCCGCGATTATGCCCATTTGTGGAATTTCATTTAAAATATCCGCTGAAATTTTGTTCATATCTAATAGGTCTATACCTTCCCTTAAAATAATAGTTCTAAGGGCCTCCATTATTTTAGGCATATTGATTTTCATTGGGCACCTAGAAACGCAAGCGGAACAGGAAATGCAAAGCCAAAGAGTTTTTGAATTCAATACTTGTTCCATTGCTTCTTTTGTTCCTATCATCAGCAGGTTTATTAGTCGCCATGGAGCTAAATCCATTTGTTCTCTGATTTTTGGTGAACAACTTGCTGCGCATTTGCCACACATCAAACAAGATCTAAAGTTTTTTCCGTCCACTTCTTCTATTTTTTCAATGGCTTTCTCGCTCATCTTTTTTGCTACTAATTCTATGCTATCTTTTTCCATCTTATTTCTCCGTATTTTTAAAGTGCTACATTCTTTGTTTATGTTTTATCCTAACTCCAAATTGCCATTATAGTCAATAAAAAAAAGCGATGTAATAGGTCTAAATCGCTTTTATTTGATAATTTTAAGAAAATTAATCCTTTTTGTATTTTTTTATTCCCTCTTTGTATAGATCGTTTCCAAAAATATCGTTAATTACTATTACCGGAAAGTTTTCTACTATCATTTCTCTGATAGCTTCGGGTCCGAGTTCTTCGTATGCTATAATACGGCTTTGTTTTATGCTTTTTGCCAGAAGTGCCCCAACTCCTCCCGTTGCTCCAAAATAAACGCATTTGTATTTTTGTCCAGATTTAATAATTTTTTCTGATCTATTGCCTTTACCTATCATTCCTTTCATTCCCATCTTCATTAGTTCGCGCGCATATACATCCATTCGTCCGCTTGTTGTTGGTCCAGCAGAGCCGATAATTTCGCCTGGTTTAGTTGGGCTTGGTCCGACATAATAGATTACAGATCCCTGAACATCAAATGGAAGTTTTTTACCCATACTTATAAGTCCCACCAGTTTTTTATGAGCCGCATCTCTTGCGCTATAAATAATTCCGCTTAATAGAACTTCGTCTCCGATGTTTAGTTTTGCAACATCAATGTCGTTTAATGGAACACAAATTTTTTTTGTTTTATTCATTTTATAAAGTTATCTCCTTGTGTCTTGCTGAATGGCAGTTCATATTTACAACTGCGGGCATACTGGCAATATGGCAGGGAAGCATATTAATATGCACTGCTAAAGCCGTTGTTCTACCACCCAATCCAGCGGGTCCAATTCCTAAATTGTTTATTGCTATTAGGCATTCGCGTTCAAGATTAGCTATCTCTGAGTCTTTGTTGTGTTCGCCAATTTTACGAAGCAATGCTTTTTTAGCTATAAGCGCTGTTGTTTCAAATGTTCCGCCAATTCCTACTCCAACTACAACTGGCGGACAAGGATTAGCCCCAGCTTGTTTTACGGATTCTACAACAAAATTTTTAATGCCATCTATTCCTTGCGCTGGTTTTAGCATTTTGAGAGTGCTTACATTTTCGCTTCCTCCGCCTTTTGGGCAAAAAGTTATTTTTAATTTATCTCCTGGCACAATGTCAGTATGAATAATGACAGGTGTATTGTCGTTGGTGTTTTTTCTGGTAAAACAATGGCAAATAGATTTTCTAAGATAGCCATTTTTATATCCTTTTTTTACGCCTTGCTTTATAGCGTTATAAAAATTACCACCTACTATATGGACATCTTGTCCAATTTCAAGGAATACTACTGCTGTGCCACAATCTTGGCAGAGTGGAATTTTTTCTTTTGTCGCTATTTGAATGTTTTTTAGTATTTGATCAAGTACGGCGCGTCCGCAAGAAGATTCTTCATTTTCGCGCGCTTTTTCAAGCGCTTTAATTACATCTTTTGGAAGTAAAAAATTCGCATCTTTGCAAAGCCCATCTACTGCTTTCGTTATTTCTAAACAACCTATTTCTCTCATTTTTTTTCCTTTTTAATGTTCTGCAATGAAAGCGTATTGTTCTACGCTATCATTATATTTTATCCTAACTCCAAACTTCTATTATAGTCAATAAAAAAGTCCCGATGTATTGGGACTTGGCTTTTTCTTTTTTAATAGTTAGGAATAAGTTTTTTTTTCATTAAGAGCTTAACTGATTCTTGCGCGTTAAAAATCATTGTTTTTGCTTTTTTATGTAATTGCGAGCGATTAAGTTTTAGTTTTGTCAATCCTTCTTTTTGCGCTTGCATTCCGACTGCTACAGCCTCTTCAATAAATGCGTCTGTTTCTTCCATTGTAGGGATAATATAGTTTTCGTTAATGCCATTTTTTCTAGCAAATTTTGCTAACGATTCAGCTGCAATAATGCACATTGTGTCGGTAATCGTTTTTGCTTGGACATCTAAAACACCGCGGAAAAGTCCAGGGAACACAACAGAATTATTTGTTTGATTTGGGAAGTCAGAGCGTCCAGTGGCAACAATTTTAGCTCCTGCTTTTTTAGCTTCTTCTGGCCAAATTTCAGGAATAGGATTAGCGCATGCGAACACAATTGCATCGTTATTCATTGTTTTAATCCATTTTGGCTTAATCACGCCAGGTCCCGATTTAGAAAGCGCGATACAAATATCTGCTCCATCTAATGCTTCAGCGATTTTACCCTTTTTCTTTTCTGGATTTGTTATCTTAGATAGGTTGAATTTTTCAGCGTATTTATATTTTTTGTTTCCGAAGAAATCTTCTCGTGTGGGGTATAGAATTCCTTTGCTGTCAACAGCAAGGCAATTTTTTGGGTTAATTCCTGCTACGAAAAGTAATCTTGAAATGGCAATGTTTGCTGCGCCAGTGCCAATTATGGCTATGGAAACATCTTTCATTTTTTTATCAACCAGCTTAAGCGCATTCATTAGACTTGCTAAAGTAACTACTGCTGTTCCTTGCTGGTCATCGTGCCAAACAGGGATATCCATTTTTTCTTTTAATGCGTCTAAAATGTAAAAACATTTTGGGTTAGATATGTCTTCAAGATTAATGCCACCGAATGATGGTTGAAGCCATTTTACCGCTTGAATAATTTCATCTGGTTTTTTAGTATCAAGACAAATAGGGAACGCATCAACGCCACCCAGATATTTAAACAAAAGCGCTTTGCCTTCCATTACAGGTAGACCCGCCTCTGGTCCAATATTTCCTAATCCTAAAACTCTAGTTCCGTCAGAAACAACTGCGACAGTATTCCATTTGTTGGTTAATTCATTGACTTTTTCTTTTGTTTTCTCAATTTCTTGGCATGGAGCTGCTACGCCAGGTGTATAATAAACAGAAAAATCATTCAACTCTTTTATTGAGCACATAGGCATAACTTGCATTTTGCCTCTATAAAGCAAATGTCGTCTCATCGCTTCTTCACGAAGCTTTTTCGTTCTTTCTAAACCACTTTCTTCCATTTTTTTCCTCTATTTTTATTAATGTACCATGAGATGATTTTATTTTTATAATCGTCTCTATATATTTTTATCTTAACTCCAAGTTTTTATTATTGTCAACAAAAAAAACGATATGATAGACCTCTTGCGCAATAACACTTTCTGCCAAAAATCAAATATTTTGGTTGAAAATCATTCAGAACTCGTCAGCTATGCTAAGGCATAACCTCCTCATTCTTCATAATTTTCATCCCAAAATCTTTAATTTTTCATCAGAAAAGTTATCACGCAAGAGGTCTAAATCGTTTTTTTTAAAATCAATCTCTTTTTATTGAGTGAGCCGAGAGAGGGATTTGAACCCACGACCTACGGTTTACAAAACCGTTGCTCTGCCAACTGAGCTATCTCGGCATAAATATAAAATAATATTAGAGTGTTGATTTCAGATCTCTTTTATTATTTTTGTGGTTCTTTTTTGATTACTGCTTTTTTTCGTCTTCTTGGTTTCTTTTTTTACAGAATTTATTGATTTTTTTATATCTCGCCAATAATTGTCTTTTAACCTGTTTTTTGGTTCTTCCTCCAATTTTTCTAACCAGAAGCCAATTTTATTTTCAGTTTTTAGAGTTGCTCTTTTGCTTTTTAATAAGATTTTTTGTAAAAGATTTTTAAGCGATAAAGATTGAGAAAATTTATTTTCTTTAATATCTCTTAATTTTTTTAGCAAAGAAGATTCCCCATTTTTTTCTGGAGATAATTCTGTCAAAAATGGTATTTTGCGGAACAGGATTGTTCCTATTCCAAAAAAACTACCAACAAAAATAATTTGAGCAACTAATATATACATTCAATAATGATTATATCTCGTATCTTATGAATTTTTTGACTACTATATTTTCTCCAAGTTTAGCGACACAACCAGTAATAATGTTTTCTACTGTTTTGCCTGGATCTTTTACAAACGGTTGAGTTAATAGGCTAATGCCTTCCTTGTATTTTTTAATTTTTCCTTCCATCATTTGCTCCATGATTTTTTCTGGTTTTCCGCTATTTGCTATCTGCTCTTTGTAAATTTCTTTTTCTGCGCATATAATTTCTTCAGGAATATCTTCTGGTTTAACATAAGAAGGTTTCATTCCAGCAATATGGAGAGCTATGTCGTGAGTTAGTGTTTTAAAATCGTCAGAAAGCGTTACAAAATCGCTTTCGCAACGAATATCAATAAGAACGCCAATTTTTTTATTTGGGTGAATATATGATTCAATTATTCCTTGATTTGTTTTTCTTGAGCTTTTTTTGCCAGCTAATTCTTGTCCCCATTTTCTTAAAATTTCTTTGGCTTTTTCTATGTCGCCCTCAGTTTTTTCAAGAGCTTTTTTGCATTCAATAATTGAAACATCTGTTTCTTCTCGGAGTTGTTTTATTTGATCTATAGAAATCATAAAATTTTAAATTAAAAATTTATTTTGAGGATTTTGTTAGTATTACTTTTTTAACTTTTTCAAGGATATATTTTATTGAGGATAATGCGTCGTCATTTGCTGGAATAGGGTAGTCAACCAAATTTGGATCAGTATTTGTGTCACAGATGCCAATTATTTTTATTTTTTTTGCGTGTGCTTCTTTAATCGCCAATTCATCTTTTTTTATGTCTAAAACAAAAATGGCATCAGGAAGTTTTGTTAAGTTTTTAATCCCTTCAAATTTTATTTTTAATTTTTGAATTTCTTTATTGATTTTTATTTGTTCTTTTTTGGTATATTTTTCAAGCCCTCCTTCTATTTTTTCTTTTTCTAAATTTTTAAGATGTTCCGTTCTTTTTAAGATAGTTTTAAGGTTCGTAAATGTTCCGCCAAGCCATCGTTCATTGATATATGGTAGATTGCATTCTTCTGCAACGCTTTTTGCGAAATCTTTTGCTTGAATTTTTGTTCCAACCAAAAGAATAGTTTTTCCTTCAGAAACAAGTTCTTTAATGAAGTTTAAAGCTTTTTCTAATTCTTTAGTTGTTTTTTCTAAATCAATAAGGTGTATAGTATTTTTAACACCTTTAATATATGGACGCATTTTTGGGTGAACGCGTGAAGTTCGGTGACCCAAATTGACTCCAGCTTCTTCCATTTCGTCCAAATTAATTTCGTATTTATTTGTTTGTTTTTTGTGTTTTTGTTTTTCTTCCATAATAGTATTTTATTATTAAACTTTCATAATCGTATTCAGTATTAAACATATCATTGTTATGTAAAAAAATCAAGATTTTTATTGTATTCTGCGCACATATTCTCCGAGTTCAGTGTTGATTTCAATAATATCTCCTTCTCGTATGAACGGGGGGGTATTAATTTTTGCTTGTGTTTCCAAAATAACTGCTTTTGATCCAGCATCAGCCCTTTCTCCCTTTAGAGAGGGAGGAGCTTCAATAACTTTTAATTGAATTTTTACTGGTAAGGAGATTTTAATTATTTTTTCTTTATATTTAAAAATTTCAACAATTTGATTGGTTTTAAGGAATTTTGCTTGTTGGCTGATTTGCTCTTTATCAATTTCAAATCTTTGAGACGGGTTTTTTATGTCAGAGAAAATAAATTTGTCACGATGCGAATAAATGAATTTTGCTTCTGTTTTTTCAATTTCAGCTTCTTCAAACTCGTCTGATGGGTGCAGTGTGCGTGAAACAGCATTTCCGCTGATTAAATTTTTAAGTTTTGTTTGCAGAACAGAATGCCCTCTACCTTTAAACATACGCGAAGTTTCTAAAATTTCATATGGCTGGTTGTCCATAACTATTATTAGCCCTTTTTGTATTTCGTTATATGATATCATAATGATAATTGGTTTTGAATTATAAAATAAAAATCAGTGAAGCTTAGTAAGGGAAATTTTTAGAATGGTGGGGGGGTGGGATGATTATTTTACTATGCGCCATTCTATTTCTGATTTTTTGTCTGCGAATTCCAGCCATTCGCCATACCTATCTATGACAAACCATTTCTTTTTTGTTTCGCTCCAAACCATTGGGTTATTTAGATAGAATGGTTTTTTAACAATTTCTTTTGGTTTTAAGCGTCCGAGCTCAAGCCATTTTTTAAACACTGTTTCTATTGCATAATCTAAGTCTCTTGATTTCGCCCATTCTGCTACGGTTGTTATCGCTTTTTTCGCCTTTTCAATTGAACCAGCAAGTTCTAAAAGCTGTTTTGCAGGTTTTGTGAATCTAGAATAGATTATTTTTCTTTTTTTGGCGTTTTTTTTGAGCTCTTCCAAGCTCACTCCCTTTGTCTCAAAAAAATGCGTTATAATTTGACGGATAGCTGTTTCCTCTTTTAATTCTTCGCAATATTTTATTTTACCCTTTTTTAAAAATTCTTCAATCTTCAAAGCAATGCTTTCGCCAATTCCCGCGATTTTTTTTAATTCATTAATTCCGTCTTTTTTATAAACAATAGAAATATCGTCTTTTAGGTTGCCCAAAATTATAGCCGCTTTTTGATACGCTCTTAGCTTAAAAGCGGCATTTTCTTTTTCTAAATGTCCTTTTATCTTTAAGTATTCCGCAATTTCGTTAAATATTTTTGCTATTTTTTGATTGATCATTTTAGCGAGTTTAGTAAAATTGTTTATATTTTTATTTTACAGTAATTTTGCAAATTAAAAAAGCAGAAAAAATGTTTTCCGCTTTTGTTTTTATATTTTTAACCATTCAAGCAATTCTTTTATTGCTTTCTCGTATTTTTCGTTGATTTTGTATGTGAATGTTTTGCCTTTTTCTTCGTTTTTAGTCTCGTATGTTAGCACCCCATATCCCGCCATTTCTTTAAAGACGCCAAGGTAGCAAAGGCGATCGTCATTGTCTGTGTGTGGGTATGGATTTGGGTGGATAGAGCCTGTGTAGGTTATGCCCTGAGGGTGTTTTGTCAACACTTTCAGCGCTTTTAGATGTTCGTTTTTTTCTTTTTCTAATCTTAAGATTTTGAAAACTAAATCTAACATTTCATTCATTTTTTTTCACCTCTTAGTATCTAATGCTTTTATTTAAACATTTATTCAGAATTAAATCCGCCGACTGCGAAGCCACCGCGACTTCCGCTGACTTTAACATTTTCTTCTGGTTCTTGTTCAATGTATATGTCTGCTCCTGGAACTGGCTCCCCTCTGGTATAATTAATTTCTGTATAATTATTTCCTGTTAAATTTATCGGAAACATTGGTGTGGTTGCAGTTGGCGCCATAATTATTATGCCAAGCCCCACTAATCCGACAAAGATTATGCAGATTGCTATCTTTATTTTGCTCATTTAATTTGCCTCCTTTCGTTTTTATATCTCTTTTCTCGCAATTAGTGAATTGCGACCTCGTTTCTAAATCATTTTCCATTCTATTCTGCGATTTTAGTCTATGCCTTAGCATTTCGTCCACACATATTATGTTAATAGTTATGCTACTGCTGGAATTTCCAGAAAATTAGAGCACCTCATAAACATTTTCGTTTTTAAATAACTTAATAAATACATTACAACTTTTTAAGGATTTGTCAAGCCTTTTTTAATAATCGGAAGTTCAACTTCCGATTATTGATAAATGATTATTTGTTCTTTAATTTTAATGCAAATTGTGATATTGTTCAAATAGTGAAGTCAGAGATGGGTTTTTGACTTGCTTTAAACAAACTATGAAAAATAGAAAAATTTTTATTGCTATAAATTTGCCAGAAGAAGTAAAAAGGGGACTTGCTTTGCGTCAGGAAAAAATTGGAGAGATGTTTGTCTCTGATTTTTTTGATGGGCGAGTGGTTCGTTGGACAAAAAAAGATAATTTGCATATTACGCTTGTTTTTATTGGTAACGCTGACGATCAGGAAACAGGCGATGTGTGTGAAATTGTGAAAGAAGTGGTTTCAACTTGTCCAGAATTTTTTTTGAAATTAAATAGAATATGTTATGGTCCACCTGCGGATTATAGTCCCGAGAAAGGAAAAGCACCGAGAATGGTATGGGTTGAAGGAGAAAAATCTACGGGATTAGCTTTATTGAAAACTAAATTAGAAAAAGCACTGGTTATGTCTGAGAGTTCAGCGCATCAAGATTTTGAAGCAAGGGCCTTTTCTCCTCACATAACATTGGGCAGGATTAAGCAATGGGCGTGGCGAAAAATTGAACCAGAAGAAAGGCCTGATATTGAGGAAGAAGTATCTTTTAGTTTTGATGTGCGTTCAGTGGAAGTAATGGAAAGCCAATTAAAACGAGGAGGTCCTCAATACGAAATTTTAGAATCTGTTGATTTAAAATCAGAATTAGAATAAAAAATAAGCAGGACATTAAAAATAAAAGAGGGAAAAGAAGGATGGAAAACGAGATAGATTTGGAAGATTTTGAGGCAAAGAGAGGGGTAGAAATAGAGGACACATACGCCGAAGCTTTTTCAGCTTGGAATATAAGAATTCTTATAACGGGAGAAAGAGGGATTAGTGGTGATTTAAATAAGACCACGAATTTAGAGCTTGATGAATTAATTTTTGCTGCATACAGATCAACTTCAACGCCATCTATGGTTGTTGGTAGAGTAGAAGCAGGGATTGAACAATGGGTGTTCAAGAAATATACGCCCGATAAAAGAGACGGTGTAATTCTTCAATTTTGGGGCAAATACGACAAGGAAGATCCTAAAAAATCTTTGGAAAAATTTTATGAAGAATTTTCAATTCGTATTAGGCAAGATATATTGAGTGTTCCGACATTAAGGGTTTTTAGTCCTTGGAAACCTGGTTTAACAAAAAATACTATTGATACTGGTTTTAGGATAGGTAGGTGTGGCGGTGGTTATGAAGAAGAGGTTGAAGCATTTGGTAGAAAGATGATAAAAGTTCCTTTAATGATGGGACATGACTTCTTGATAGAAAAATATTTGCCATATAGTCTTGGAATATGCGGAGCTAATCTCTGGTTTTTTTGCGACAGCGTTGACACTGGCAGAAAAGTGGGCAGATTGGCGAACGGGGCAATAAAAGATGTTGACGGAGTTATATCGTCTTTTTATGTTTGCCCCTCGGGTTCAATGATTGGAAATTATCCGCCGATAGGACCGCCAACCAATTATTGTTTTTGTCCAACGCTTAAAAAGAAAATACGCAATAATTCAAAAGTGCCAGTGGGAATAGAATCAATTCCAGAGATAGTTATTGATGGGCTTACGGAATGTGCCGTAAAGAAGGCGATGAGAAACGCAATTTACGCTGTTTTAAATGTTTCGGGAATTGTAAAAATTTCAGCTGGAAATTATGACGGGAAATTAGGGGATTATAAGATATATCTCCGAGATGTCATAGACCAGTCGTCTTAATAACTCGCTACTGTAATTTCTATATTTTGGTCAAATTTCACAAAAATTTTCTTGGCTTACCTTTGCAGGTAGGCCGCAAAAATTATTTGAAAAATTTGTCTCAAAATTTGAAAATTTCGTAACGCGACCTATTAAGCAACAGGCCTAATGTTGAATAAATAAAAGAACGCTTATGCGTTCTTTTTTGTATGAAATTGACAGTCGCATCAAAGAGTGTTATTCCTGTATAGTACATTTAAATAATAAAAAGGGGTAATAGAAGATGAAGAAAGCAGAAAAAAATGAAATGGGCATAGATGATGACGCAGAAATATTCGCGCCTCCTTATAAAACAAAGGTGGTGGAAGAAATTTGTCTTATTCCCAAAAAAGAAAGGATTAAAAAGCTAAAAGAGAATGGATTTAATGTTTTTAATTTAGATGCTGAAGATATATTTATTGATTTATTGACCGACAGTGGAACAGGGGCTATGTCAGATAAGCAATGGGCAGGAGTAATGCGAGGTGATGAATCTTACGCTGGCTCAAAGAGTTTCAAGAGAATGAAAAAAGCAATTCAAGATATTACTGGGTTTAAATATGTTTTGCCAGTGCATCAGGGCAGGGGAGCTGAACAGGTTTTTGACGAATTAATGATTAAGGCTGGACAAGTAGTTCCTGGAAACGCTCATTTTGACACAACAAAAGCGCATATTGAATATGTTAATGGTAGGGCGATTGATTGCACGATTGCTGAAACTCTTGATACAGAAAAGCATCATCCGTTTAAGGGAAATTTGAATTTGCAAAAGCTTGAAAAATCGCTTAATGAAAACAAGGATAATGTGGCGTATGTGTTGATAACTATTACTTGTAATACAGTTGGTGGACAGCCAGTTTCAATGGAAAACATTAAAAAGACAGCAGAAATAGTTAAAAAGTATAATGTTTTATTGTTTTTTGATGGAGCGAGATTTGCAGAGAACGCTTATTTTATTAAGAAAAGAGAGCAAGGATATCAGAAAAAAACAATGCGAGAAATCGTAAAAGAAATGATGGATTGCGTTGATGGAATGTTAATGAGTGCTAAAAAAGACGCCATTGTTAATATGGGAGGTTTTATTGCTTTGAGAGATGGGGAGATTTATAAGCAATTAGTTCCAATAGCGATTTTAAGAGAGGGTTTTATAACTTATGGCGGAATGAATGGTAGGGATATGGAAGCGTTGGCGCAAGGAATGTATGAGGGAATAGACGAAAGGTATTTAGAGTATTATGTGGATAATCAAGTTGGTTATTTGGGAGAAGAGTTGCACAAACAGGGTATTCCAGTAATAAGGCCAATTGGCGGACATGCTGTGTTTATAGATGTAAAGAAGTTTTTATTGCATATTCCACAGTCGCAGTTTCCGAGTCAGGCGTTATGTTGCGAACTTTATATTGAGGGTGGCATAAGAGCGGTTGAAATTGGGACATTGCTTGCTGGTAGAAATCCAGACACAGGAGAAAACATTTATCCTGAGCTTGAATTGCTTCGTTTGACAATACCGCGACGAGTTTATTCAAAAGATCATTTAGATTATGTCGTGAAAGTGATAACAAAGGTTTGGAAGCATAGAGAAAGTATCAAAGGGTTAGAATTTGTATATGAACCTCCGATTTTAAGGCATTTCCAAGCAACATTTAAGCGAATAGAATAAATAAGAGAGTTAAAAAAAGCGTTTGATTGACGCTTTTTTATTTTGCGTTTGTTCTGTGATTTTGTATAATAAAGAAATAATAAAAATAATCAAATGAATATACATATTATTGGTATTGCGGGAATAGGGGCGAGTGCTTTAGCGCAGTATTATTTGAAAAAAGGTCATTGCGTAAGCGGTTCTGATTTGGCTTTCGCGGATATTATTGAGGTTTTGAAAAAACAAGGCATTAAAGTTTTAATTGGCAAGCCAAAAGCAAAAAACATTTCAAAAGATATTGACTTGGTTATATATAGTCCAGCAGTTAAACAAGACAATCCAGAATTAAAACAAGCAAAGAAATTTAGAATAAAATGTCAAACATATCCAGAAGCGTTAGGTAGGCTAACAAAAGAATATTTTACTATCGCGGTTGCTGGCACTCACGGTAAAAGTTCAACAACTGCAATGCTTGCCTTACTTTTAATTAAGGCTGGTTTAGATCCAACAGTGATTGTTGGCACAAAGCTAAAAGAATTTAAGGGTTCAAATTTTAGAATGGGGAAAAGCAAATATTTATTGATAGAGGCGTGTGAACACACAGCGTCTTTTCTGAATTATTGGCCTCAAATTACTATTTTGACGAATATAGAGGCAGACCATCTTGACTATTATAAGAATTTAAATAATGTGTTAAAAGCGTTTAAAGAGTTTGCTGGACATTTATCTAAAGATGGTTTATTGGTTGTGAATGGTGATGATGCGAATGTAAAAAAAATTAAAAGCAAAAAATATAAGGTCATAGATTTTTCAATTAAGCAGAAAGAGGCGAAGAAAATAAAACAGGTTTTGAATGTATGTGGAGAGCATAATGTTTATAACGCTTTGGCGTGTTTAACAGTCGCTCGGGCTTTGAAAATCCCAGACAAGACAAGTTTTAGCGCTTTGTCAAAATACAGAGGGTGCTGGAGAAGGTTTGAGATTAAAAAAACAAAAATCAATAATAAGCCATTAACAGTTGTTGTGGATTATGCGCATCATCCAACAGAAATAAAGGCGGTTTTGCAAGCAACACGAGAAAAATTTCCAAATAAAAAAATATGGTGCGTTTTTCAACCGCATCAATATCAAAGAACACATTTTCTTTTTAATGATTTTGTCCGAGCGTTTAAAAATGTTTTGTTTGAAAAAAAGATTGATGATTTGATTATTATAGATATATTTGGCGTTGCTGGTAGGGGAGACAAGGAAATAGAGAAAAAAGTAAGTTCAGCAAAATTGATTGAAAAAATAGATAACAAACAAGCAATTCATATTTCGTCTATTAAAAAAGTTGAAAATTATTTGAAAAAAAATTTGAAAGGCAATGAAGTTGTGATGATAGTTGGAGCAGGCGACATTTATAAAATGAGTGATGCATTTTAATAATTGGAATCAAATAATCGGAAGTTCAACTTCCGATTATTTAATTTTTAAATTGGCGAGGATGTGGTAAAATTAGGAAATGAAATAGAGTTCTATGCCTAATTTTAGAGAGGAAAAGAAAATATGGAAAAAGGGATATAAATATGTTGCTTGTTTGGACGAGGCGGGTAGGGGTCCGTTGGCAGGTCCAGTGATTGCTGGCGTGGTTGTTGTTCCTATCAATTCAAGGTTGCAGGATTTTTATGAATTAAAATCTGTTAACGATTCAAAGCAGATTTCAGAAAAGAAACGAAATGAAATTTATAAGATTTTAACTAATAATTCGCAAATACAATGGGGGGTAGGTAGAGTTTCAGAAAAGATGATTGATAAAATTAATATCTTAGAAGCCACAAAGTTGGCAATGGAAAAAGCGATAAAGAAATTAAAAATTAAACCAGATTTTTTGATTTTAGATGGAAAAATGAAATTAGATATAGACATTCCACAAAAATCAATTGTAAAAGCAGATGAAAAAGTTTTTTCTTGCTCATCGGCAAGTATTATTGCGAAAGTTTACAGAGATAGGATAATGGTTAGAGAGCATAAAAAATATCCTAAATATGGTTTTGAAAAGCACAAGGGCTATGGAACAAAATATCATTATAAGATGTTGAAAAAATATGGATATTGTAAAATTCATAGAAAATCTTTCAATCTAAAAATATAAGCGCATTTATTGCTTTACGTCCTTATTCGTGATAAAAAGAAAGCGGAGCAGATCTAGATGACCCCATCGTCTAGTGGCCTAGGACGCATGGTTCTCATCCATGTAACAGGGGTTCGACTCCCCTTGGGGTCGCCAAATAATTAATTTTTACTAAAAATATATAAAATATGTTTTCAATTTATTTGTCTATTTTAATCGCTGGGTTTGGCGGTGGAGCAGTGAGGGGGTTGGTTGGTTTTGTTAAACATCAATGGTCGTATAAAAATGTCGGTTTTGATTTGAATTATTTCGTTTCAATGATGTGCGTTTCTGGTGTTGTTGGATTATTAAGCGCTATCGCGGTAAAAGAATCGGGTATTATTTTAATGGGATTAGGCGGTATTTCACCAGCTTTAGCATTTATTATTGGTTATGCTGGAGGTGATTTTTTGGAAAATATTTATAAAATTATTATTAAGAAGTCATCTATTTTTACTGGAACAGTGGAGAAATAGAGCTTGACAGGTTTATAGAATAGAGTAAAATAAAACATAGATAGTAGCAGAAGGATTATTAAAAGAAAGGTCGCGCTACTGAGTTATTAAAAATAGAAACGAATAGTATTATGGCAGAAGAATATAACGATTTAATATTTCTTGAATTTCTTATTAAAGCTTTAGTTGACCATCCAGAAGATGTCAAAGTAGAGAGAAAAGTTGATGAAATGGGAGTATTGCTCTCTTTGCATGTTCACGCTGAGGATATGGGTCAAATTATTGGTAAAGCTGGATCAACTGCAAAGGCAATAAGATCTTTAGTCAGGGTTGTTGGTTTAAAAAACCACGCTAGAGTTAACTTAAAGATTGAAGAGCCAGAAGGTGGCCGTTTAGAGCCAAAAGTTGAAGTTCCCGCTTCTCCTGCTCCCAAAGAGGGGCTTGACGATTTGAAATTGTAAAGTTTACAAACAGTAGAAAACCGTGTTATCATATTGATAATACGGTTTTCGTTTTTAGCGCAAATAATATGAAATTTGATATTGTTACTATATTTCCAGAGATTTTTGATTCTTATTTTGATGAATCGCTTATAAAACGCGCATTAAAAAAGCGTTTATTTGAAATAAATATTCACAATTTAAGAGATTTTGCTGAAGATAAGCATCAAGAAGTGGATGATCGACCTTTTGGAGGTGGATTTGGAATGGTTATGAAGGTTGAGCCTGTTTACAAAGCAGTGCAGAAATTAAAATTAAAAGGAAAGAATAAAAAAACAAAAGTTATATTATTTACTCCTCGCGCGAAAAAGTTTGACCAGAAAATGGCTTATCAGTTTTCCAAATTAGATCAATTGATTTTTTTATGCGGTAGATATGAAGGAATAGATGATAGGGTTGCGAGTCATGTAGCTGATATGGAATT
>JAUVKU010000059.1 GCA_030596105.1 bacterium | reverse complement strand
ATAAGCATGATATAATATAGGTAGTTATTAACAATTATTTATGAAGAAGCTACATCCAACACAAAAAAAACTTCTCAATCTGTTAAAAAGGAACATAGATGAGCCATTGACTATTAGAGAGTTGCAAGATGAATTAAAATTATCTTCACCAAGCGTGGTGCATCACCATATTCGACAGCTTGAAACCAAAGGATATTTACGAAGAAATCCGGGTAATCCACAAGATTATCAAATCTTAGCTGATTCTCCTGACAAAAAAGTAGCGTTTTTAAATTTATACGGGATGGCGCAATGTGGACCAAACGGATCATTATTAGACGGTAATCCAATTGATAGAGTTTCAATATCAACAAAAATTTTAGGCTTTTCTTCTTTAGACGCTTTTCTTGTTAAAGCACGGGGAGATTCAATGGAACCAAAAATACATAGCGGGGATTTAGTTATAGTAAAAAAAAATAACATGGCGGACAACGGCAATATCGTCGTGTGCGTGAATAACGACGAAGTATTAATAAAAAAAGTACAAAAAAACGATAATAAAATTATTCTTTCATCATTAAACGAAAAATACGAACCTTTTTTAGCAAATAAAAAAAGTTTTAAAATAGAAGGTATTGTAAAGGGAATATTGTCTTATACGGAATAATTTATTATTTTAATCTAATCAATAATAAAAATTTAGTATAACCCATGTCTATGAGTAATAAAAAAAATAAATATACCGTGGTTTCTTTATTCTCCGGTTGTGGAGGCCTTGACCTTGGTTTTGTCGGCGGTTTTGAGTATCTTGGGAAAAGATACCCAAAACGAAAGTTTGAAATTATTTGGGCCAATGATTTTGACAAAGCTTCGTGTCAAACATTTAAAAAATATTTTAATCATGACATAGTTTGTGGCGATATCGTAAAAATTTTGGATGGTAAACATTCAAATCTTTTTGATAAACCACTTCCGAAAAAAGCTGACGTGGTGTTGGGTGGCTTTCCCTGCCAGGATTTTAGCCACGCGGGAAAACGGCAGGGCTTTAACGGTAAACGAGGATTGCTATATCGAAGCATGATGGAGGTTGTTAAAAGAACAAAACCAACTTTGTTCGTGGCGGAAAACGTGAAAGGACTACTGACAATGGATAATGGAAAAGCGATAGAGATAGTTAAAAAAGATTTTGAGTCAATGGGATATAACGTGGTTTATAAATTATTACACTCGGCGGATTATGGCGTGCCTCAGACAAGAGAACGTGTTATTATCGTTGGAACAAGAAAGAGCAAATTGCCGACGTTTAAACATCCAAAACCTATTCGTAATAAAGATAATTGGTTATCTCTTAAAGAAGCAATTGGCGATTTGGAAAATTTTAAAGAAGGTGAAGCGCTTAATCACTATTGGTCAAAAGCAAAAAAGAACAATGGGCAAGGCAATACGGTTGTTTCGCCTGATAAACCCGGACCAACCATGAGAACGGAACATCACGGCAATATTGAGTGGCATTGGAACGGAAAGCGTAGATTATCCGCTAGAGAAGCGGCTCGAATTCAATCTTTCCCTGACAATTTTATTTTTTACCCTTCAACTTCACAAGCATATAAGCAAGTTGGAAACGCTGTACCACCGATATTGGGGTGGCACGTGGCCAAATCGGTTGAAAATTATTTAAATAAATAAACCAATATATGATTTATGCTAAAAAGAAAAACGTAAAAGAGGAGGAATTTATTGTTTTATTGGAAGAAACGAAAAAATCGTTAATAAAATTCATAGCTAAAAGAAAAGATATATCACCCACGTATTTTGAAACCGTAGTATTTGAACAAATGGTCAAAGTCGCGAAAGGTGGCCCGTTTGACGGTACGATTTATCAAACTGGCACCAATGCTTTTCCGGACATTGTCGCTAAAAAATATTTTGGAGTTGAAGTCAAAATGACTACTAGCAACCACTGGACATCAACTGGCAATAGCGTACTTGAATCTTCAAGGGTAGAAGACGTGGAAAGAATATATATTATGTTTGGAAAATTCGGAGGTGGTTTTGACGTTAAATATAGATTATACCAAGAATGTTTGCCAGAAATAAGTGTTACGCATTATCCTAGATACAGAATAAACATGAATCTATCTCAAGGACAATCAATTTTTGATAAAATGGGCGTGGATTATGACACGCTTAGAAAAAATGGTAATCCAATTAGCACGGTAAAGGAATATTACAGAGCTCAATTAAAAGAGGGTGAGGAATTATGGTGGATTGATTCTGAAGATAAGTCAGCCAGTCCGATAATCAGGCCACACAGAGATTTGGACGAAGACGAAAAAGAAAAATTTATTGTTGAAGCAATGATTTATTTTCCAGAGATGTTCAGTAATAGCGCGACAAAATTTGAACGGGCTGCCGCTTTTTTAATTATGGAGTATAACGCCGTGTCAGCGAATTTACGTGATATTTTTACGGCTGGCGGTAAAGTAGAAATAAGAGTAAAACGAAAGAAGGCGCAAGTACCAAGAATTTATCATAACATGATACTTCACTCAAATGGAATTAAAAAAATAATAAATACTTTAGATGAAGAAAAATTAAAACACTATTGGAGATTGAAGAAATTGAGCACGAATAGATTGTTGGCCTGGAAGAAAATGATTGACGAGGGAAGTCCTGATGATTTACCATTTGTCGCCTCAGACATTTTTAATTCCGGCTTATGAAAAAGAAAACGAATAATTATTTAAATCGAAATTTTAAAAAGGAAAGGAGTAAAGACCCACTGACGAAAAAAGAACGATCAAAAAGAATGTCAAAAATCAAATCAAGGGGAACTAAGTTTGAAGCTGATTTCATCGCAGTGCTTAAGAAAAGAACCAGAAAAAAATTTAAATTAAACGCAAAAGAAATAAAAGGAAAGCCAGATATAGTTTTCATGAGAAACAAAGTTTGCGTTTTTTTGGATAGCGATTTCTGGCACGGTTGGCAATTTCCGCGTTGGAAACATTTATTGAAAAATGATTTTTGGGCGGACAAAATTAACCGAAATCGAAAAAGAGATTTAAAAGTAAAACGTTGTTTAACAAAACAAGGCTGGACTGTTGTTAGAATTTGGGAACACGAAATAAAAAAGGATGTAAATCAATCAATTGAAAAAATAATAGGAGCATTAGAGTGATTTATTTTTAAATAAAAAATCTGGCTAAATAAGCCGGATTTTTTGTTTAAAGTATTCGTGCCGAGGAGAGGATTTGCCCCGCTTCGCCTGCGGCGGCGGGATCACTCGCTGCTACTCGTGAAACTCTTTGTTTTTGTGCAGGTGGTGGGACTCGAACCCACATGGATTGCTCCACTAGCTCCTAAGGCTAGCGTGTATACCAATTTCACCACACCTGCGCTACTTATTTATTTTTAGCTTAATTTTCAATAAAAGTCAATTTTATGGTATAATTTATTTAGCTAATAACTTAATAAATAAATAATTACTAATAAATTTATGTCTGAAGAAAAAAAATCAGGAGAAACAAAAAAGGAGGGAGCTGGGCAAGCCGACAACGGCAAATTAGCGGCTATTTTGGCCTATCTATTGGTTGGCATTATTTGGTTTTTTGCCGATGAAAAATTAAAGAAAAACGAATTTGCCAAATTTCACGTTAAGCAGGCCTTGGTTTTATTAATTGTTAGTGTTTGTGGCAGCATAATTCTAGGCTTTATTCCGATTTTAGGCTGGATAGTTTTGCCATTTTTTAGCATTGCCTCTTTTGCTTTTTGTGTTATTGGCATTATTAATGCCGCCCAGAACGAGAAAAAGGAATTGCCTTTTATTGGTACTTACGCGAAAAAATTAAAATTTTAGTTAACAGACAGCAGACAACAGACAGCA